>PMBW01000208.1:2206-4761 GCA_003153075.1 Dehalococcoidia bacterium
CCGACCAGCAGGCAGATGCCGCACTGATTGCATTTGGCGGTATCAATGATTCTAGTTTCGCCGTGCCGGGGCACGCGCACCGCACAGGTGCCGCGTACGATGATTACCGAAAGTTCCTGCCTTTCCAAGGCATCTTTAATGGCGGTCCTGATTTCTTTGATATTGAAAGAATCGACGGTGGCCAGGTTTTTCACACCGACGCCTCTGACCACGTCTTCCAGCACGACTTTGCCGACGGGCGCGCCCTGCGCGGAAATGCCGGTGCCGGGGTGTTCCTGATGACCGGTCATAGCAGTGGTAGTGTTATCCGTAATAATTACGGTGATCTTGCTTTGATTATAAACGGCATCGACCAGCGGCGTGATGCCGGAGTGTAAAAAGGTAGAATCGCCGATAACGGCGACGATTTTAGCGGGCAAACCGACTTTTTCCATCCCGATGGCGGTGCCGATACTGGAGCCCATGCAGCCGTTAGTGTCCATCGCATTCAGCGGCGGGTAAGCTCCCAGCGTGTAGCAGCCGATATCGCCGGCAATGACCAGGTTCGATTCTGCGGGGGCTTTATCTTTGGCGCCGGGCAGTTTCAGGCGTTGTCCCAGTCCGGCCAGAACATAGAAGAAGCCGGTGTGCGGACAGCCGGGGCAGAGTAACGGCGGACGCCTGGCTAATTCGGTGACGACCGCGATTTTCTCACGCGGTGGTGTGCTGATAAAGCCCATTTGGCGGCCCACGGATTCGAGGATATCGGTATTGAGTTCACCGACCCGCGGGATGAAATTTTTACCATCGACTTTTATGCCCATTGCTTTGATGTGGTCTTCCAGGAATGGGTCAAGTTCTTCAATAACTAAAATTCTATCAACTTGAGCCGCGAATTCGCGGATTAGTTTTTCCGAGAGGGGATAAGTCATACCCAGTTTCAGGAATGAGGCTTTGGGGAAGACCTCGCGAGCGTACTGGTAGGAGATACCGTTGGCGATAATGCCGAGTTGCCTTTCGCCCATTTCAATTTTGTTGAAAGGGAAGGTTTCGGCGTAAACGGCTAATTTGACCATGCGTTCTTCCATGATGGGGTGCCTGACACGGGCATTAACCGGCAGCATGACGTATTTTGCCATGTTGCGGGTGAAGCCTATTTTTCGTACAGGTACCGTGCGGTTATCTTTTACATCCACAACCGATTTAGAGTGGGAGATGCGGGTCGTGCTGCGCAGCATAACTGGCGTATCGAATTGCTCGCTGATTTCGAAGGCGTAGGCCATCAGGTCGTAGGCGGTTTGGCTGTCCGTGGGTTCGAGGATCGGCACTTTGGCCAGTTCCGCGTAGTGCCGGTTGTCCTGTTCTCCCTGCGAGCTGTGGATACCGGGGTCGTCGGCTTCAATCAAAACAAATCCGGCATTGACACCGGTGGTAGAGACTGCTAAAAACGGGTCGGCGGCAACATTTAATCCCACCTGTTTCATCGAGACCAAGGCACGCGCACCGGCATAAGAGGCGCCCATCGCCACTTCTACGGCCACTTTTTCGTTGGTAGACCATTCGGCATAGATATCTTTGAAGCGGGCGATTGCTTCCATGATCTCAGTGCTGGGGGTGCCGGGATAGGCAGACGCGAACTTGACACCGGCCTGGTACGCGCCGAGCGCCAGCGCCTCGTTACCTGAGAGTAATTTTTTCATTAGTAATCATTATAACACAGGGGGATTCGTATTTCGAAAGGTTATAAGTACATTTTGATTGAAGGTCTATCCCTTTCGATTGCGATCAAAAGGGACCTCCGACTTTCTTCTAAGTCAGAAAGTCTTCGGAAGTATTTTGTCTGCGGACTCAATTATGAGTTTTGAGTAGTAAGTAATGAGTAAATGAAGGAGCTGGATACTTCGCTTCTTTATCGCTGAAAAATTTGGAACGAGGGGTTCAGTATGACAAGTGGGCAGGTTCAATAATCAATGATCAAGAAAATATTGAGTGTTTTACAGTTATTATGGATGTTGTCCATTCTGCCCTATATGTGTGTTAAAATTAAAGTGCGAAGATGGATATTAAAACTATTGCGACAAACCGTAAGGCATTCCATGATTACACGATCATGGAAAAGATAGAGGTGGGCATCGTGCTGACCGGTTCGGAGATAAAATCGATCCGGACGGGTGATGTCAGTATGGGCGACGCCTATGTCCGTCCGGAACGCGGCGAGCTGTGGCTTTATAATACCTATATCGCACGGTACAATGCGGCCAGTTACATGGGGCATGAGCCGACGCGGACCAGGAAATTGTTATTGCACCGCAAGCAGATCCGGCAGTTGGCCAGCCAGATCAAGGAAAAGGGCTTTACGCTGGTGCCGCTCCGACTGTATATTAAAGACAGTTATGCCAAGCTGGAAATAGCGGTCGCCCGCGGTAAAAAAATGTACGATAAGCGGGAAGCGATCAGCAAGCGGGAAAATGCCCGCAACATGGACAGGGTTATGAAAACTAATCGGGTTGGCAGGGGGTAGGGGAACACTTGCTCTTACTCCGTATATATAATGGGGACGCGTGGTTCGATAGGGG
>PMBW01000313.1 GCA_003153075.1 Dehalococcoidia bacterium
AGACAGGCATCGATCGTATAATCCTTCCGTTTCCAGGCAGTGCACACTCCGCCGGGCAGGTCGTGCATTTCAAATATCTGCGTTTCGTAGCCGTTCATCTGCCCGTAACAACCGGCTGCCAGCCCTGCAATCCCCGCGCCGATGATACTGATCGATTTCGTCATTTGTTTATTCCTTCCGTATCAATATTTCCAGTTAGTATAGCAGGCCGTGCAATCGCGGTATACCCTCCGAGGGATAGGATAATACTGGCCGAACGGCCAGTATAAATCCTCTGTGCACATCATATATTTCTGTGAGCGCTTACGCAACTGCTTTCCGGAAAACACGTGTCGCCCACCAGAAAGTGACTATCGCTAAACCGATTGTTACCAGAAATGCCACCCCGACGGTAGAATTCCAGATATTTCCAGATGCTAAAGTCCTATCCGCCTCCACGACGTAGTAAAGCGGATTAAAGTGCGCGACTACACGCATCCAGGCAGGGGCCATACTCAACGGCAGCAATACGCCGGAGAGCAGCATCACCGGAAGACTAACGCCATTTACAATAGCAGCAAAACTGCTGATTTCTCTGTTGAGCAGCGCAATCGCAACCGAAAAAGCCCCGGTTACCAACACGAGTAAACCAAGAAGGACTAAAGTAACCAGTAAACCCGGGATATGCGCAGCAAAACCAAATGGCACGGCTACAACGATGAGGATTACAATAAAAATGAACATCCAGACAATATCCGCCAAAATCGGGCTTATCAACAATGCGACGCGGTCCGCCGGTGTCACCCTGAATCTTTCAATCTGTCCGTCTTTCAGGTTGAAAATGGTTGCATACCCTTCACTGGTTCCGTTCATAAAGGCCAGGTAGGCTAACATACCGGGTAAAAACACATCGAGGACATGAGTCGTTGGGAAACCCGGTCCGCCTGCCAGCTTCTGCAGTAGCGGCGTGTACAAAGCCAGATAGAGTAATGGGGTCATCAGTCCAACAATTAACCAGGTCGGGTTACGTAGAGCGTGAATAAATTCGCGTTTAAATAATAATGCAACATCGCGTAATGGTTTCATTTGGATTCTCCATTTCCTTTACCGATTGCGGCGGTGTCCCGCAGCGAACGGCCTGTTTTCCGCAAGAATACATCATCCAGTGTCGGCTCAGACAAAGCCATTGTTTTTACACCGATGTTCTCTGTATCAAGTAACCGCAGCAAATCCGGCAGGGCTTCAGCTCCATCTTTTACATACAACCGCACATGTTCCCCTTCGATTGTGGTTTCGCGTACATACGGCTGTTTTTTAAACAACTGCATTGCTTTATTAATGTTCGCCCCGTCATTCTTAAAACTAAACAACACGCTGTCCCCGGCGATCTGCTGCTTGAGTTCGTGTGAAGTGCCTTGAGCGACAATCTGACCGTGATCCATTATTGCCAATTCATCTGAAAGCGCGTCTGCCTCTTCCAGGTAATGAGTAGTTAAAAAGATAGTCGTGCCTGTATCGCGCAGTTTACGTATTTGCACCCACAGATTCGCCCTGTTTTGCGGGTCGAGACCGGTGGTCGGTTCATCGAGAAAAAGAACTTCCGGTCTGTGCATTATTCCCAATGCTACTTCCAGGCGGCGCCTTTGTCCGCCGGAATAAGTGCTACCTTTGCGATCGGCGAAATCCTTTAAATCCAGTACTTCGATCAGCTCTCCGGTACGTTTTTTAACATCTGTTGAACTCATGCCGTTCAACTGCCCCTGCAGCATTAGATCTTCGCGTCCGGTGGCCAGTGGATCTGCCCCGCCGAATTGTCCCACATAACCGATGTGGCGCCGCACTTCAGCTGGGTGCCTGCGTACATCCCGACCGGCGACTGTGGCTTCGCCGCTATCGATCGGGATCAGCGTTGCCAACATACGCAACGTGGTCGTCTTTCCGGCTCCGTTCGGTCCTAAAAAGCCAAAGATTTGTCCGGCTTTAATCTCTAAATCCAATTCATCAACCGCCCTGATTTTCCCACCGTACACCTTTGTCAGCTTTTTAGCTGAAACAATATTCATGATTTGTTCTCCAAGTTTCTTTTCAATTCCTGTTATTCCCGCAAATTGTCGATTCCATTTGGTACTATATATCTCCAGTTAACGGGAGAGTCAAGGTTTAATTTTTCAAATTAAGGTTTTAGCTTTTGTAATAACCGTTCAGCTTCACCAATGCTGATTTTACCTTCGCTCAAAGCTGTTAACACCGCCAATGGCGTATCGTATGCATTTGCTTCGCCGTCCGGTTCGATCATTATCGTTTTCTCTTCTTCTGGTTTTTCGTAGTATTGACTTGCTGCTGACTTCGTTTCGATTTGAATATCCCCGTTTAAGGTCGAAAGACGGACTTCCGGTAACTTACCGTCGGTATTCGCCCCGATGCTGCCGACCATTCTGCCCCCGTGCCATGATTCCGGCCCCTGCCGCGTCACGCGCACTAGCGGTGTTTTAGACTGAATCTCGCCGTTCCGCGTTGTCACATCTAATCTGGCCTTCGTATCCGAAGGCAGCGCAAGACGGATATCACCATTCGTTGTCCTGACCATCCATTCATCGGCAGGTAAACACGATTCGCAATCGATCTCTCCCCTCCCGATATTTATGTCCAGGTTCCCGATTCGTCCTCCTCGCAGTTTGATATCTGTTCTCCCCGAACGGACGGTGCAGGATTTTGCTTCGATTTCCTCCATCAGCAGGTCGCCTTTACCTATCTGTATGTTAATTCCGCGATTCTGTCCTGGTACGGCCCCTAAAAAGGTCTTTATAACCTTCTCCCCCAATTCCTCTCCCCATTGAGCCCAATGCTCTCCGCTCCAATAAGGCCAGTTTTCTGAATATCCTTGTTGTGTTTTATCGTTTTCATCGGCTAATGGCGGCGGGCCCACCGGCGCTTCTGTTTCGATTACCTGTTTCAATCTGATATCTGCGTTACCGCAAGATATGGAAAAATTACCGCGGCAGTTTTCAACCTGCACATCACCTTTTCCCAGCCAAAAATGCAAGCGGGTATGTAAATTCTCCGTTTTAACCTGGGCCCGACCGCAGAAAAGTCTGATCGTCCAGAATTTGGACTTTGGCAGTTGCAGCGTAAATTGAGCATCGCTTCTATGCCCGGTATTATTAATCTGTAACCAGCGTCCGGACGGTTCGAGTTTCGTATAATGCCCGATTCTGTTATCAACATTACCTGTCAATTTAATCTGGTCGCCGTCGATTCCCTGGATAATATACTTTCCGTCATCAGTTTTAATACTGACAGCATCAAATGCATCGATCGGCCAGGTGAGCTCTACCTTTGCCATTGTAATTTACCCCTGAACTTCCCGTAATTTTTTTACTGCTTCTGCCGGCGATAGCCGGCCGTCTGACACCTGTTGTAAAATGTCTTTTCTTGTTTCTTCCGCGGGTACAGCTTTTATTACCGTTTCACTATTGGTATTTTTCTGGCGTAGCTCTGTATCGGCGTCAATCCGATTCAAAACATTGTTAATTTCATCCAGTTTATTACGGATTGTAGGGTAGGAAATCCCGAGCACACGCTCCACTTCGGTCAGGTTACCGCGCGCAGAAAGAAAAACCTTGATGAAAGTTAGAGCCTCGTCTGAAAGCGCTGACAATTGGCCTGTTTGAAATTCGCCGCGCATTTGCAATTGACATGCGGAACATTTACATTCTGTGATGATCAGCTGCCCGCCGCAAGCAGGACATTGATTAAATAATTTTTGCATATTTTCCTCCCGATATTTTGTATTATAGACATTATAATTAATTTTGTCAATACTTTTATTAATAATATTAATTATATTATAGTAATTATTAATTATTAGGAATTAAATATGTTCCATTAATATCTAACTAGTTTATGTTATCTCGATCTGTGATTATAATAGAAAAGGAAGGTTCCTGTATCAGGAACCTTCCTTTAATAAATTCTTGACACTAATGCAGTCAAGCTAGTGGATTATCGAAGTTGGATAATTTACCTTATTCCGGCACATATTTATTTTCTAACGCACTCCAGAATTCCTTGCCGCCAAGCTGGCTTGAATAATCCCGGCCGGGCGCTTTTTTATCCGGCAGATAATTACCGGTGTCATGAATTTCCTGGTACACATCAAACAGCGCTTTCTTCACTGCGACCGTTGGCGCAAAATTAGGCACCCAGATCTTCGCCCCGACGTCCTCGCAGTCCTGTGCGGAAAACTCCGCCGGCCCCATACCCCAGATCACCACTTCCGGCGCGCCGATATCTTTATAAAAAGTCCGCAGACTTTCCTTATCCTGCCGCTGGTATTTTGATTCCGCCGGCGGAGCATGAGGAAGGATAATATCTACCCCCAATTTTACACAGGCTTTGGAACGGGCTATCACCTCGTCATATCCCAGCGTGGCGGCAGCATCGATTCTAGCCACGATCACGCAGTCCTTATCCATCTTGTCCCGTGCTTCCAGCACCGCTCCCATCTTACCCAAATACTCTTTCCGCGAAAGAACAGGTACCAGGTTATGGGGAGTTCTAGCCAGAATGTTATGCGCCCGGTCGCTGATGTATATTCCGGCGACGCCTATTCTGATCAACTCCTGCGTCGTGCGGTAGGAGGCCAATGCGCCGCCGTAACCGTCATCCGCGCCCACAATCAGCGGGATATTGACTGAATTCGCCATATATTTAGCGCAACTGATTACCTCACTCGCAGTGGCCAAACCGATATTCATCAGACCCAACTGGGTATCGCTGGCCATACTCGGCGGCATAAAAATCGCTTTTAACCCCACCGTCTCGATTATTCTCGCGGATAGACAGTCATATGCTGTCGGCACCACTAATACTCCCGGTTGTTTTAACAATTTCCGCAACATTGTCGTCTTTTTCATTTAGTCACACTCCTATCGATAGTTTATTACTCTTTAGTATCTATTTTTGTTGGCCATTTTTCAATCTTGTTAGACTATTCAGTTCTTTTTGAATATGGAAGAAATACGCTGGCATCTTGCCGGCTTTAATGAATTAGCCCTCATTCCCGGTAACTAATAACCGTCAATGAGGGCTAATCTCAAAATTCAAAAAAACAGTTTACTATTTTATCGACTAATGTCCAGTGCTCTTCTTCAAGTTCGTATCAATCCAGAATCTCGCGGTATAGAAGCCGATCCAGAGCGGGCCGGTTCCGGTCCCGGATATTGAGAAGTTCTGACCATTGTATCCCTTAAACCAGGGTTGATATAGGGCGAAGTAGTTCGGGTTGGTCATTGAAATAACCCAGTGCTGTGAAGCCATATAAGTGTTCCCCTGTACAACCAACGACTTTGTATCCGTCAGGTTATTGGCTGCCAGTGCTTTTGCGTATAAAGCATCCCATGCGGGATCACTGACATCGCTCCAGTTGTTCGCTGAGCCTGTTTGCCACCGTCTGAATCCCATTAACGGCGGAAAAGTGAAACCGATTGTACTATTATAAGCAATCTGATCGTGTTTTTTGGCACGGACATAGGTGTTCCATGTTGCGAAATCCATTACCTGTATCGACATATCGATACCAACTGCGGCGAAATAGGACTTGATGATCTGCAATAAATCCAGATCATTGTTGGAAGCAGCCACAACATTGGTCTTAAATCCGGAAGGATANNGGGGCAAGTACCGGCATAATAAGTCGAAGCAATGGTCGGCAGGTCGATCGCCATTTGCATTGCCATACGTACCTTGATGTCAGTAAATGGTTTCACATCTGTTTTCGGGTCGATGGTCGGGCATCCGCCGGGATAGGTCAATTGCATTATTTCAGGATTAGTTTTCTTTACCTGCTGCGCATTTGTAAGAGTAATATTGTCAACGGCATCGATCTTGCCGCTGCGCACGCCTGCCAGGACAGTAGCCGGATCGGCAATAATCAGAATCCTCAAGGTGTCGACGTAAGGTAGCTGGTTCTGCGGGTAGCGTTCGTCATGCCCGAAATAGTCAGGATTCTTTACCAGTGTCACCGAACTGTCGGAAACAAAATCGTTTATGATAAATGGTCCAGTGCCAATAACGTGGTGCCAATCGTTTAAATTTCCCCATTGCTTTACTGCATCCGGGGACTCAAAACATTGCCCGCTGCCTCCGCCTTGAATAGTTTCTGTTATTGTTTCTTCACTGACGCCCGCAAATTTAAAAACAACCGTGTACTTGTCAGGCGCGGTTACTGATTTCATTGATTGCCACACGGTTGCTGCAGCATAATAGGGACTCGGTACGGTATAGCCGTGGCCCCAACCAAACCTCCGGTCAAAATGGAAGACAACATCATCAGCCACAAACTCACGGCCGTTGGCCGGAGCAATATTCTGCCACCGGACGCCCTGGCGCAGATGAACGACATAGGTCAGAGGGTCCGTAAATTCCCAACTGGTACCCAGATTTCCTACTTGATAATCGCTGGGACGGAAAGCTAATTGATAGGCAAATATTGCGGGGTCTAATGCCCAATCATCGGCGGTTAACTCATCCTCCATCGCATTTAAAATACCGGTTGAACCTGGCGAGTTATAATCATCCCAACCGGTAATGTTCGTCGGCGATGACAGGGTCATGTCGCCGCCATACGTCGGTTTTCCTAATTTGTCCCACCATTTTCCTGTCGCGGCCGAAGTTGTACTACTTGTCGAAATTTTTGTTGACGACGACGTGGTGGTTGGAATTGTCGTGGATGTTTTTACAGGTGCGCTGGTGGTAGCTGTAGTAGCTGTCGTTGCCGTGGTCGTTGAATTACCACAAGATGGTAATACCATGGCTAACACCAATAAGCATGTTAGAATTAGCCATATTAACCGTTTTTTCATGTATCCCTCCAAATGTATTCTCCTATGTATACTAAATAACCTGCAGTATATCAAAAGATGCTGTACTTGTCAATGTAAACACATAAAACGGGAGTCTCGTTTTGGGCAGGTTTTTACAACCAGGCAATTCCCGACTGAATAGTTTACATATTAGGTACAGCACGGAAGGCGGTTGAATGCATGATAGCCATCTGACGGTAAACTAAAAATATAGGGTTTTCGGTTGTTAAGCTTCCGTGCGTTTTTGGCAATGTTCAAAGGCAATATCTCCCAACCCAAAGGCGCTTTTCATCAAATCCGATTTCTCTCTCGCTTGCTCGATCTGTAAGTCAACCGGATGCCGGGAGACTACAAATATTTTCAATAACTTGCCTTCAAGTGACAATCTGATATTTTCAACAGGCGGCTGCGATATCATATCTAGTCCATCTGCCACTCTGATAATCGCCGCTACTTTTTCAGAACGCGCACGATCGGGGATTTCGATCACACCCCGTTTCAGATAATTCCTTTCGTTATGCCAGAGGACGGAGGTCAGCAGCGTTGAGAGGGCGGCATTTGATATCGGTTCTTCTTTGGTCAATTTCGGTATTTCTTCAGCCAGAAAATCAAAACCGACTTCATGGTGCGGCTCTTGTGGGTGGCCGATGTCATGCAGCAAAGCGGCAGCTTCCAAGATTAAACGGTCCTCGGGACTGTCATCTAACAGTTTTAATCTGACCAATTCATCGTATATCTTTAATGCCAGTTTACTGACCTGCAGCGCATGGCCGGGACCCTGCCCGTAGTTTTTCTTTTCGGCAAGATTTTTCAGGATTGTCAAATGACTTTTCTTCATGTCCCAGCACTCCCGGTTAACTGCAATAAGATTATCATGGGCTTTGTTTCACGGTCAAGGTTAACACTACTA
>PMBW01000090.1 GCA_003153075.1 Dehalococcoidia bacterium
TAACAGTTTATTTTGACGCAACACGCGCATATAAAAATACCGCACGCGTAGGCGTGCGGTATTTTTGCTTCATAATTTTTAAAATTCAACTTTTATTTCAGGGGTTCTTCGGCGGCGGCGATTTTTCCGTATTGTTCCTGCCATTTGTTAACGGTATCGTGCAAGGTCGAAGTGATTCGTTTAATATGTGCCGGAGTGACGATCAATCTGGCAGTGACCGTGCCTTCAGTGGGAGTAATTAGCCGAAAATCGATTATAAATTCTTCTTTGCCGTAAGCAACCGCCACGCTATTAGCGTATACACCTGTTTTTAATTCTTCGGGTAAGCTCACCTGGTTATTTGGCATTTTTCTCCTTCGTAATAAATTCCGATTTTTACCATTGTGTGAATTATATCACCGGCGGGATGGTTCTTTCCAGACCAGCACCTTGAAAGATGTAATAATTCATAGCAAATATCGACCGGAAAATCAAGCTTGAATTTGACGCGAACGGCTGTTTTTTGGTATATTCCTAAGTAATTTACCGTTCAAAAATTGTCCTTTCACCGGCTAAGCGCTGCCGGCATTATTTCCAAATATTCTGACAAAACGAGGGTTGACTGATGGTAAAAAGACCTTTTCAAGCACTGAAAGTTATCGAGTACGGAGAAGATATCTCCGCCCCATATTGCGCCAGGTTGCTGGCCGGTCTGGGCGCTGAAGTAATCAAAGTAGAGAAACCCGGCGGCGGGGATAAAGCCCGAAACCACGGGCCGTTCCCCAAGGGTCAGCCGCACCCGGAGAAGAGCGGTCTGTTCCTGTCGCTGAACGCCAACAAGACAGGCATTACACTGAATCTGGAAAATAATAAAGGAAAGGAAATATTTAAAAAATTGATCCAAACAGCGGATGTGCTGGTCGAGAATAATCCGCCGGGGCAGATGGAAAAATCAGGCCTCGGTTACGACACACTAAAAGGCATCAATCCCAAACTGGTAATGGTTTCAATCACCCCCTTCGGGCAAAAAGGCCCGTACCGTGATTACAAGGCNNCGTGATGGCGGCTTTACTGGCGCGCCGGAAGACCGGCGCCGGACAATACATTGATATTTCAGAAACAGAGGTCTGGGCAACAACACATACCGGCCAAAACGTCTTGAATTCAGGTTTTAAAGGCGCAAGCGGTTTAAGAAGAGGTATTCACGGGGGCAAGGTTTATCCCTGCGAAATATTCCCCTGCAAGAACGGCTACGTCAGTCTGATCGCGCCGCAGATCGAGCAGTGGAAACGGCTGGTCGCGGTGCTGGGCACGCCGGAATGGAGCAAAGAGCCCCGCTACAGGGACCGTAAAGCCATCGCGGAACAGTATCCGGATGAGGTCAATGCCAAAATTATCCCCTGGATGATGGAGCATACCAAAGAGGAGATCTACAAACTCTGCCAGGACAACCGCGTACCGGCAGTTCCGGTTTACGACATCGCGGAAACCGTGAATCACCGCCAGTTAAAGGAGATGAATTTCTTCGTTGAACTCGAACACCCGGAAGCGGGTAAATTGAAATACGCCAAAGGCCCCTGCACTTTTGAAAAGACTGACTGGGAATGGCAGAAGGCAGCGCCGCTGCTGGGCGAAAATAACGAGCAGATATTGTGCGAGCTTTTAGGCTATTCCAAAACAGAACTGGCCGCCCTGAAAAAGTCAGGAGTAATTTAAGTACGCAGAGTTAACTACGGAGGACTTGGATGCAATCATTAGAAGGATACCGTTTACTTGATTTCGGAACAGCTGTCGCCGGACCGCAAACCGGGCAACTGTTAGCTGATATGGGCATGGAAGTGATCAAGATCGAAACACGGGCCAAGCTGGACGGTTTGCGGCTCGGACGTCCAACGGTCGGCCCGGAGATTGCCGGCACAGACGAGAGCAAATGGGTGGATATGCAGCCCGTATTCCATGTACTGAACAGGAATAAATTGAGCTTTACAATTAACCTCAAGCAGCCGGGGGCAATGGATGTCTTTACCCGTTTGATCAAGATCAGTGACGTCGTCTCGGATAATTCCAGCCCCGGGGTAATGGAGCGTTTAGGTCTGGACCAGGCCAGTCTGGAAAAAATCAAACCGGATATCATCTCCATTACGCTGACCGGCTGCGGTGAATCCGGCCCGATGCGGGACACCCTGGTCTACGCTCCGTTGATCATCGCGCTGGGCGGACTGGAAAGCACATTAGGTTACGCCGGTGATAAATCCCCGATGAACCTGGTCCCCGGCTACGGTGACACGAACGGAAGCATCCATGCTGCGTTTGCCATATTAGCCGCGCTCTGGCACCGCGAGGCTACAGGGGAAGGACAGCATATTTCCCTGGCAGAAGCGTATTCGGTCACCAGTCTGATGGGCGAGGCGACAATGGACTATAACATGAACGGCGTTATCCAGGGATTGCAAGGAAACCATCACCCCACTTTGTGCCCCCACGGCAACTACCCCTGCCGGGGCATTGATAAATGGGTGGCAATCGCGATAGATACTGAAGCCGATTGGAAAAATTTCTGCACCGCGCTCGGAGCGGCGGAATGGCTGCAGGACAAACGTTTCGCCGATAAAGCCAGCCGCTTAAAGCACCGCGAAGAACTGGATAAACTGATCGCCGCCAAAACTACGGATTACGACAAGTACGATATCACCAATATATTACAGAAGGTCAATGTAGCGGCCACACCGGTGTTAAATTGCGAAGACCAGTTGGCCGACCCTCATTTCATCGCGAACAAAACATTTTATGAAATTCAACATCCGATCATCGGCAAAGAGATCTTTTACAGCAATCCCTCGCGTTTGAGTGACACTCCGCCCGCTTTCCGGCACCATGCCCCCGGGCTGGGTGAGAATAACGATTACATACTGACAAAACTGCTCGGTTATTCTCAGCAGGAAGTCGCCGACCTGACGAAGCAGCAGATCATCTTTTAACCCTGGTTTTTAAAAAGTAAATATGATAAGAGGTAATTGATGAAAATCACAAAAGTTGAACCAATTATGTGCGA
>PMBW01000014.1 GCA_003153075.1 Dehalococcoidia bacterium
AGGTAGCTCAGTCGGTAGAGCAGTAGACTGAAAATCTACGTGTCCCCAGTTCGATTCTGGGCCTCGGCACCATATACACCGGTCGGGCGGAAGTAATTCAGTGGTAGAATGCCTCCTTGCCAAGGAGGATGTCGCGAGTTCGAGTCTCGTCTTCCGCTCCAATTTTTTCCTTCGGCATTCAGCTCGCAGCTCTCAGCGATCAATTTTCAACTTTGCGTAAAATGATTCAGCGTGTTCCCATATTACACCGCACTGAAATTCCTCTTTGTTATTAATGCTGTCAACTTTGCCGGACGCCCATACTGAGCATTCGTTCTAACATGTTCAACGGCAAAAAAACGAATGTATCTGGTCTCTCACCGGATATTTTCACCTGAACCACTGGATAAAACTTATGCCAAAATCCGCTGGACAATATAGAACATTTGTACTATTATCAACTCTATCAGGAGAATTGCCATGACAGCCGAACAAATAAAAGTTGAACAAACAACTGAAGAACAACTGATCGTAGAGCCCACAACCCGGGAACCACCGTCCGTGGAACCGCCGGAGAAAAAAGTTCTTCCGGGCACCCGCATCCACGGCTTCTATGCCAAAGTGCTGACCGAAGAAGAGCAGGCGCTCTACGACGAGGCCGTCAAGATCCAGGGAATGGACACCGAGATTGCGCTGATGCGCGTCAAGATCCTCTCCATCATCGCCCGTGACCCCGACAATATCAAACTCCTTACCCACGCCACCAATGCTTTGGCGCGCCTGGTCATGACGAAATATAACATCAGTAAAAATGATAAACCTGGCATTATGGAGGGAGTTTTAAATGTGTTCAGAGATGTTGCCGAGCCGATCGGAATCCTCCGGCAATTTTTCACAAAGTAAACCCGGGCCCTTGGCGCTCCGCCGTTTGTACCCGTATCAAAAAGAAATTGCCGTCGCCGTTCTGGATAGTGTGCTGAACAAGAAGGGGCTTACTTTTTCTGTAGAAATTGCCCGCCAGGGCGGCAAGAACGAATTATCCGCCCAATTGGAACTCCTGCTGCTGACATTTAACATCCGTAAAGCAAAGAATCTGGTCAAATGCTCCCCTACTTTTAAACCTCAGACCTTGGTTTCCATGCTGCGCCTGAAAGAACGCCTCGACGATGCCGGTTTCGGCGGTATCTGGGAAAGTGAACACGGCTATATCATCCGCCTGGGCAAAGCCAGCGCTATTTTTCTCTCCGCCGAAGAATCCGCTAACGTCGTCGGCAATACCGCCCACCTTTTGCTTGAAATCGACGAAGCTCAGGATGTCAGTAAAGACAAGTACAGCAAGGACTTCAAGCCGATGACCGCCACCACCAATTGCACTGTCGTGCATTACGGTACCACCTGGGACGAAACCACCCTGCTCGAAGAGATCAAGCAAACCAACATGGAACTGGAGCGGAAAGACGGTATCCGGCGTCACTTCCGTTATGATTGGCAGGAAGTAGCTAAATACAACCCTGATTATCTGGCCGCCGTCGAAGCCGAAAAGCAGCGCCTCGGCGAGACTCATCCCCTGTTTCTCACCCAGTATTGTTTACTGCCGCTGCACGGCGGCGGTGGTTTTCTGTCCGCTCAACAAAAAGCTCAATTACAAGGGACTCATACCCGTAAACATCAGGCCGACAAGGGCAATAAAATCTATGTTGCCGGCATCGACCTTGCGGGTGAAGCAGAAGAAACCGCTGATCTGCAATTGCGTGCTTTGCGGCCTCGCCGTGATTCTACTGTGATCACCATCGGGGAGTTGGATTATACCGTTGTTAATGATATCCGGAAACGGCCCGCCGTAAAAATCGTCGAACATTACCGCTGGACCGGCGCCAGGCACACGGAACTCTATTCCCAAATGGTCGATATTTTGCGCAAAGTTTGGGGTTGTAAAAAAATTGTCGTGGATGCCACCGGCGTTGGCCAGCCGGTCGCTTCTTTTCTCCAGCAGACGCTCGGTTCCCGCGTTATGCCTTTCACGTTCACCGCCCAGTCTAAATCAAAACTCGGTTTTAATCTCATCGCCGGCGTTAATGCCGGTCGTCTGAAAATGTATACTGCGGACAATTCCCCCGAATATCAGGAATTCTGGTCGGAAATAGACAACGCCGGTAGCCAGTACCGTGCTAATCAGACTATGAACTTCTTCGTCGACCCTGCCAAAGGCCACGACGACTTCCTTATCAGCCTCGCCTTACTCCTCGAATCCGCCGATAATTGTGAATCCAGAAGCGCCAAAGGCTCTTAGGGTTAGTTCCCTTTGAGTACCTTAAGGCGAAATACCCGTAGATTTTCTGATTCAGAAGAAAATCGGAGGTCCTTCCGGAGGTCGCAGCCGGAGGTACTTCCGGAGGCCTCAGCCGGAGGTACTTCCGGAGGCCTCAGCCGGAGGTACTTTACGGAGCAGTTCGAAGTAAAGTATAGGAGCAGTTAAAAAGGATAGATCGCAACCGAAATGTACGCCCCCGCGTGGGAGAGAGCTATAGAGAGGGGCTTTTGTCATTGCGAGGAACGAAGCAATCTCAGGGCGGTGTGGCCTCAACAACTACATCCATGCTTAAACACCACTAACTATCCAGGTTAACGTCCACTCCAATTTTCCCTTTGGTCTTTTGCTGCAAAGCATCTACAAAACCCAGAACTCCATCATGGGCTGAGAGCTGCTCTGCTTTTGTAACAGGTTCCAACTCCTTCTCGTGGAACAGCATGTCGTACCCGGTCTTGTCGGCTCTCATCAGAACCCGGCCTGCCGGGTTTTCAAAGACCTCGACAATCCTGCCTTCCCAACCGGCAATCTTGTATCCGCCCTCCAGCCAACCCGGTTTATCTAAGACTTTCGCTCTATCGCCGATACTGAATTTAGCCATATCAATCTCCTTCAAAGATGCTTATCAGTTATTAACGACACTCTAATCTTCTTGAAAATTGAAGTCAAGCACGGTCTGGTTAGTTCCCTTTGAGTCCCTTAAGGCGAAATACTTCCGCAGGCTTTCTGACTTAGAAGAAAGCCGGAGGTCCATTTTAATTGCAGTTAAAAGGGATATACTTCAGTCAAAATGTACGGGAAACTCACCCACTTTGACTCACAATTACTTACTCTCTATAATCAAAATACCATGGAACAATCTATCGCAGAAATTGCCATCGAATCAGGCATCGCGCACGCAAAAATCGCCCCCCGGCGGGGAGGGTTGCTAACCACCTTTTCTATTGATAACACCGAAATACTTTATCTTGACAGGGAAACCTTAAATGATCTCACGAAGAATGTCCGCGGCGGTATCCCTCTACTTTTTCCCAATGCCGGCCCGTTGTCAAATGGTCTTTATCATCTTCCCCAGCACGGGTTCGCCAGAAGGATGCCGTGGAATGTCATGGACCTGAATCGGAGTTTAATCACACTGCAACTCCTGTCAAATGCCGAAACCAGGGAAAATTACCCCTTTGATTTTAAGTTGGAACTGAAAGTAGAAGTGGCCGAAAATATATTGACCCACAGCTTGACTATTAACAATACCGGCGATCAACCCATGCCGACGGCCTACGGCACACATCCGTACTTCAATATCTCACAGGAAGATAAACCCGGGCTGATCACCAATATCGATGGGTTTCATCCGCAAGCAATTAATTGGCTGGCAGAATTTGATAAACCGTTCCCCAATCCGGGTTTGATTAACATCCGGATGCCGGGAAAGGAAATCACCATAGACACCGCCCCGGATATTTTTAAGATCACCAGAATCTGGCACCAGCCCGGCCAAGACTTCATCTGTATCGAACCCTGGACGCGTGACTCCTTCGCCCTCGATCACCCCGGTCAAAGCCTCTGGATCGGACCTCATGAATATATAACTCTAGCCTTGACCATCTCCGCCAAAATTACGTAATAACTCCTTCGACCATTGCGAGCAAAGCGCGGCAATCTGACATCCCCATGTCATCCTGAACTTGCCGAAGGAAATTTGCCAGCTTGCAATCCGAGGCTGTCCGAAACATCTTAGATTGCCGGATCCTGACTTTCCCAAATTAGTGTCCCTTCTGTAATTTTCTCTAAGGCTGTCCGAAAATGGTATTCACTTCTACGCAAGGATGACAATCAGGGAAATATATAGTTTGCCCAAGACTTGTTCGTATCGCAGCGCACACCCACTGTCGTTCCCGACCTGATCGTCATCGATCCCTCACTTCTACAAATTTCCAAAAGGAAGTGCGGGAGGAATCCAACGAACCACTGCCGGTAAAAATAATGGGTCTGCCAATGTTGATAGGAAAAACCCTGAATACTCGGACAATTTGCCTGTACTAATAAACAGACCTGATACGAAGGCCGGAGGTCCTTCCGAAGGCCTCAGCCGAAGGTACTTTACGGAGCAGTTCGGAGTAAAGTATAGGAGCAGCTAAAAAGGATAGACCGCAGTAAAAATGTACGCCCCCCGCTTAGTTCCCTCTCCCCAGCGTGGGAGAGGGTCAGGGTGAGGGGGTACATCATAACTCACCACTCATAATTGAATCCGCAGCCGAAATGTTATTTCCAGCCTGATGGCGCCGGGCTTGGCTTGCGCTCTTCCTGAACACCCGGTTCATGATGATGAATGAGGGAGAAACGGCGGTGGCTTAATCTTCT
>PMBW01000187.1 GCA_003153075.1 Dehalococcoidia bacterium
GTATCGATGACTTCTGTCCCGCGCGCTAAACCTTCGGTTGGGGCCAGCGAAAGACATCTCACCCAGTTATTGCCGATGTGTCCCTGCACTTCGAGCATCAGTTTAGCGGAGGCCGTATGAGTCTCCAGTGCGTTGAACATCTTCGGCAATTCGTCAGGCGGAAACTCAACATCGATTACCGTACCGATGATTTGTACTATCTTACCTTTAGCCATAAAAACCTCCGTCTTCCCTCAACCCGTTAATTTCTGGATAGGGCGGCGGCGCCGCCGCTGATATCGAGCAGCTCCGTGGTGATCGCTTCCTGGCGGGCTTTGTTATACATCAAAGTGAAATCCTGGATCAGTTCGGCTGCGTTGTCCGTGGCGCTGCGCATGGCGACCATGCGGGCGGATTGCTCGCTGGCAATCGATTCCAGGATGGCGTGATAAATTTCCATTTCGACGAACCGTGGCAGCAACGCTCCGAGTACCTCTTCCGGTGTGGGCTCGTAGTCGAAGTCGGTATTTTTCGCCTGTTTGGAAACCGGGGGCTCGATCGGCAATAATTTTTCAATTACCGGCGTCTGCACCATCGTGGAAAGGAATTTGGTATAAGAAACATATACTTCATCAACATATCCGCCGGTATAATCGTCGATGATAATGCGGGANNCCGACATTGACCGTCGTCACGGGTGCCTTTTGCCCCAGGATAAAATTACCCGCTTTGCGGTTGAGGTTGGTGATCAAACCGCCGCATAAACCCCTGTCCGGGGAAACATGCACGATGGCGATCTTCTTGACCTCACGGCGGCGCAGCAAAGGGTGCAATTCGCCGGTCTGGGGCATCATCGCCAGGTCAGCGATAACCTGCCGGATCTTCTGGTCATAAGGACGCCCGGCAGTGCCCGCTTCCTGTGCGCGGCGCATCTTGGATGTGGCAATCATCTCCATGGCCCGGGTGATTTTGGAGATGCTCTGCACACCGCGTATTCTGCGACGGATTAAACGAATGTTTGCCATTATTTATCATCTTAAACGGGCGCTTTTTACAGCGCCGTTATTCTTTATTTGAAACCCTGTTTATATTCTTTGATCGCGCCTTTGAGCGCTTCGGCGGTGGCATCATTGATATCTTTTTCGCGGGCGATCGAATTACCCACTTCCGGATGACCGGATTGCATGAATTTATACAAACCGGATTCGAAGTCGCGCATCCTGGGCATCGGCACATCGTCCAGCAGGCCATTGATGGCGGCAAACAGGATCATGACCTGATTTTCCATCGATACCGGCATATACAACGGCTGCTTCAGGATTTCCGTGATGCGCTGCCCCCGTTCCAGTTGCGAACGTGTGGCTTTATCCAGTTCCGTGGTACCGAATTGCGCGAAGGCTGCCAGTTCGCGGTACTGCGCCAGTTCCAGCTTTAGTCTGCCTGCCACTTTGCGGATGGCCTTGGTTTGCGCCGAGCTGCCGACGCGGGAAACGGACAAACCGACATTCAAGGCGGGACGGACACCGGCGTTAAACAGGTCGCTTTCCATGTACATCTGGCCGTCGGTGATGGAAATAACGTTGGTCGGAATATAGGCGGACATGTCGCCGGCCTGGGTTTCGATGATCGGCAATGCCGTTAAAGAACCGCCTCCGGCGTCATCGTTCAATCTGGCTGCTCTTTCCAGCAGACGGCTGTGCAGATAAAAAACATCGCCCGGATAGGCTTCTCTGCCCGGCGGACGGCGTAATAACAGGGAGATCTGGCGGTAGGCCCAGGCGTGTTTGGAAAGGTCGTCATAGACCACTAACGCATCTTTCTTGTGTTCCATGAATTCCTCGCCCATCGCGCAACCGGCATAGGGAGCCAGGTATTGCAGCGCTGCCGAATCCGAGGCATTGGCCGCTACCACGATGGTGTGCGCCATTGCGCCGTAGGATTCCAGCGTGGCGACGACGCGCGCCACTTTTGAGGTTTTCTGGCCGATGGCGACGTAGATGCAGATCAGGTCNNCTGCCCAGCGGGATCAGGCTGTCGATTGCTTTTATACCGGTTTGCACCGGGGTATTGACGGATTTACGTTTGGTGACATCCGGGGCGATTCTTTCCAGCGGCAGGGTCTTGTCGGTTTTGATCGGCCCTTTGCCGTCGAGGGGTCGTCCCAGCGGGTCCACGACGCGCCCGATCAGGGCTTCACCGACGGGCACTTCGGCAATTCTGCCGGTGCAGCGCACTTCGTCGCCTTCCCGAATCGTTGAGTAATCACCGAGGATGATTGCGGCCACACTGTCTTCTTCCAGGTTCATGGCAATACCGATGATATCATTCGGGAATTGCAAAAGTTCGTTATATTTAGCGGAGGCCAAACCGTTAATTCTGGCGATACCGTCGCCGATTTCTGCTACTACCCCGACGTCATACATCGCCAGGGAAGTGCCGAATTTATCGATTTCCCGCTTGATCGCGGAAGCGATATTTTGTCCTCTTGTTGCCATCTACGCTGTACCTCCCCCGTTTGTGCCTGCGAAACTAATTAGCCACCCCGCCCAGATCTTTTTTCAGAGCCGCCAGTTTACTGCGGATGCTGCCGTCGATCAATTTATCACCCACCCGGATGATAATGCCGCCGATAATTGCCGGGTCCACTTTCGGCCTGAGCAATACCGGCTTGCCGATAATTTCCGTAATGCGCTGCGCTACTTTCAACTGGTAATCGTCGTCCAGCGGCACTGCCGTGGTGACTTCGGCGATTTCCGTGCCTTCGATCCCGCGGTACTTGTCCACCTGCGCCTGGTATTCTTCGGCAATATCGTCGATCACCGCCAGTTTATTCTTGGCGGACAGTAATAATATCAGTTTGATTGCCTGGGGATTGACGTCGCCCAGACGCTGTTTCAGGTTCTGTACTTTTTCCTCACCGGTAATCCGCGGATTCGTGATTAACGATGATAAAGCGCTGTCTTTCATTATAGTAGCAACCTTGCGGAGGTCGGATTGCCACCGGTTTAAATCTTTCTGTTCCAGCGCCATTCTGAATATTGCCTGGGAATAGCGTCTGGCGTATGCGTTAACCGTCATTTTATCTTCCCGCTGCCTTATTTATTCTTCAGGGCTGCGCTCTCATCCAGCACTTTGTCGATGATGTCGCGGTGAGCCTGTTTATCCAGCGATTTGCCGATCACTTTTTCCGCCGCGACGATCGTCAAGTCCGCGAATTCCTGCTTCAGTTCGCCGATGGTCTCATTCCGTTCGCGCTGGATCTCCACACGGGCTTTTTCCACCAGTACCTGGGCTTCCTGTTTAGCTTCCAGCTGCGCCCGCTGCCGGGCATCTTCGCCGGTACGCATGGCGCGGGCGATCACTTCCTGCCCTTCTTTACTGGCAGCCTCGATCTTCTTCTTGAATTCTTCCTCGGTTTGCGCTGCCTGGTCTTTTACTTTTTGCACTTCTTCCATGCTGTCCTTGATCTTGCGCGCACGCTCATCCAGCATTTTTAAAACAGGTTTAAAGGCAAAGAAGTACAGAATTATAAGCAGAATTAAAAAATTAACAAGTTGGGCTGCGAATATCCACCCATTAATGCCAAGTCCTGACATATTTTTCCCCCTGACTGGCGCGTTATTTTATAACGATTATTTAGGTACTGTAACGAAAATTAAGAGAATGGCAACGACCAGCGCATAAATGGCGACGGCTTCGGCCATAGCGATTGCCAGGATCATATAGGTCATGATTTGACCTCGAGCTTCCGGGTTACGTCCCAGCGCATTCAAGGCTCCCAGACCAACCAACCCGACACCAATGCCGGGGCCGATCGCGCCTAAACCCATTGCCAGTCCGGCGGCGAGTAATCTCCAAGTATATTCAGTCATTATCCACCCTCCTTCAGGTGTTTTTTAATAAAATTATTCTATTAAGCTAGTGTTCTTCTTCTCCATGAGGTTCCGCAGCCATGGCGGCGAAGACCAACGTCAAACCGCTGAAGATGAGCGCCTGCACAACGCCGACCAGTGTTTCAAAAAGGTAACCGACTTGAATTAACCCGAAGCCGGCAAAACCCAGCAGGAAGAACAAGATCAGGATCAAAATTTCACCGCCGGTCATGTTGCCGAACAACCGGAATGTAAAACTGACAAGACGTATTAAGTAACTGATGAACTCCAGAACACTGACGATAATATCGATAAAACCGAAACCAATATTAGGAAATGCGGATTTGAATTTACCGGTGAATAAATGTCCCCACCCCTTCGCGAAACGCCCCACATTGAAGAATTGTTTCACAAATCCAAATTTGCCGTCTTTCAATCCGTAATAAGTAACAAAAACAAAAGAAATAAATGCGAGCGACAGGGCAGTGTTAATATCCGTATTGGCCCCGCGTAATAACGGAACCGTTCCTTCGGGGGTAATAGCCATTATAGAACCGAATCCCGGAATGAGATTCATCAGGGCATTTAACAGGACAAAAAGAAAAATAGTGGTGACAACCGGGAAGAATTTGCGCCCGTTCTCTGCGCCCGCTACATCTTTACAAAAGTTGTACATCCATTCGATGATGGCCTCTACCGCGCTCTGGAACCTGCCGGGGATCAGTTTGGATTTACGTGTTACAAAAAAGGCAATCAACAACAGGATGAGCACGGTGATCCAGGATGTGATAATAGTGTTGGTAATGGGCATAGGCCCGATGTGGAAAATTGGCGATGCCGGTAATTCAACAGTAGGCGCTCCGATAACCTTTTTGCCGAAAGCGCCGTTGATAATGCCAAAAATAGAGACGGGAACAATGACAACTAATAAAATAATAAAAGTAGCTAAAGGAATGGCGCAACCGATACAACCGCAACCGATCTTCTTTTCAGGTTTTTTCTCNNTATCCGCTTTGTTAACGCTGGCGATAAATGGTTTTAGCATATTATATACGCCAAGTACTGCCACTGCAACACCCAGAATCAACCCGATGATCAGCCAGAGTGGGTTGGTATTCATTTTTTCGTCCAGCCAGTGGCCTCCCAGGATACCCGCAATAATAGCGATGGCGATGTAAAAACCCATCCCCATTAATGAAAGCATCGGTAACCATGGGTAACGCATACTGTATTAGAGGATACCAAATATCTGTTTAAAGTTCAAACAATTTTTTTCCAAAAGTAAATGTTTACACATTTATTACGTGTATTTACACACAGCAGCACAGGCACGTGATACAGTGGAGTTTCAGGAAAAACTTAAATAAAAGTTGATAGAAGATCTAAACTTTTTTATAACCGAAAATAGCGGAGAAATCGCCGTCGAATTCCTTGAGGAAAGAATGCATGTCCAGCACATCATTGGCGCCGGGGACGCGGGAATTTTTGAATTTGCTCAATTCGGCGTCTGTCAGGTCCGTGATCATTTCCGGACTTTCGCCGTTTTTAATGGTGGCGGTGATCAGGAATTGGCTGTTACAGGAGGAGCAGTTTACTTGCAGGAAATACAGGTCTCGATGATTGCCCAGAATTTTCACATCGTTCATCTGATAATGATGGCCGCAGCCGGTGCATTTTACGGAGGTCATCAGTTTTTTAACGATGCTTTCTTCCATCAGCTCAGCTCTACCTTACTAATTCAATTTTTAGCTAGGATTTACGTTTGCCGAAGTCGTCCAGGTCGATTTTGTTGATGTAATCATAAAACGCAGAAGCCTTTTTCTTCATTTCTTCATCGATAACCTGCTTGCCTTCCGGGGTCGCGGTTGGTTCGTTTTCGTCGGCGACNNGAATCGATTTCTACCTGCTCGCCGTTTTTATTTAAAATAATTTTCGCGAAAAATACATCTTTTTGCAGATCGTTGACGGTGATGGAAAGAACCTGTCCGCCGAGCGCATCAATGACTGATTGCATTAGATCATGGGTCAGGGGCCTCAGCACGGATGTGCCCTGCAGTTTAACCGCGATGGCATCTGCCTCGGCAGCGCCAATCCATATCGGCAGATAACGGCTCGTCTCTTTTTCTTTCAGAATTACCACACGCTGATAATTCATCAGACTGACACGAATGCTATCGACAACCATTTCAATCATTTTTAAGCCTCCGCTCAACCACCTGCAACAAACTAAATATTAGCTCTATTACGGATGCAGTGTCAACCTGAGACGCATCTCTCCTGGCATCTCTACATTAATTGTAGCACTGCCGGACGCAAGTGTCTTTCCCGGGAGTCTGCCTCAGGCAGACGCGGAAGGATCCTAGCATCTATTTTTTTAGTTTTTGAATATTAGAAAATTGAATTTGTTTAGAATTTAGAGTTTAGACATTAATGTGTATCAAGATGGTACTTGACAAAATTAATAAATAGACCTATTATATATTAAGAAAATTAAGTTACACATTGAATTAATCAATAAAACCCGGCTGGTTGACAGATAAATATCGAGGAGCTACTAAAATGCCTAAAGACTGGCAGGAACTAACCAAACTGACCCGCGGCGCGCCCATCGCGGTGGAAAGGGTACGCCTCGTCGACAGCGGCATCAAGATCGAGGGCGACTTTGATCTGCCGACGCTGGCCCGGCTTTCGGCAGAAGACCAGGTCTTTGTCATGGCTTTTATCCGCTGCGACGGCTCGATCAAAGAAATGGAACGCGTTTTCGGCATCAGTTATCCCACGGTCAAAAACCGGCTGACCCGCATCGCCGGGCAGTTTGAATTCGTGGAGAATATGCCGATGCCGGTGCAGGAAGATGTTCTGGATAAACTGGCGCGCGGGGAGATCACGGTGAACGAAGCGATAGAGAGGTTACAGAAATGAGCATACCGCCTTGCCTGTTACATCTGCGTATTCACAACGAGGAACACAATTTCGGTCTCTGGTTGCCCCTGTTTCTGGCGTGGTTAATACTGGCCGTCCTGCTGCTGGCATTATTACCGCTCTTCATTCTCCTGCTGATCATCGCGCTGCCTTTTGGCTGGGGGGAATTCATGCTGCAACTGGGGCCGCGGTTGTATAACATCTTGTGCGCCCTGCGCGGACTGAAAGTAGATGTTGACCGGGCTAATGAAAAAGTTGAAATATTGTTTGTTTAGGAAGACGGGAGGAATGAAATGACTGAAAATCAAAAGAAAATCCTGGAAATGGTAGCGGATAAAAAAATTACCGTCGAAGAAGCATACCGTCTGCTGAGCTTGATCCAACCCTCGTCCGATTCTTCCGGCAGCAATACGTTTAAAGAACTAAAACCGGCACCCAAATATTTGCGGGTAATTGTTGATGCCGAACACAACTGGGAAGAAGGGCGGGATAAAGGACCGGTGCATATCAATGTCCGCGTCCCGGTCGCTTTGATTCGCGCCGGAGTCAAACTGGCATCTTTGATCCCGCCTGAAGCCTACAACCAAATGGACGAAAAATTGAAAAACCGGGGCTTGATGTTTGACCTGCGCAATATGAAGCCGGAAAACATTGAGGAATTGATCCGGTCCCTCAATGATCTGCAGGTAGATATTGACGGCAGCGCGGAAAAAGTCCGGGTGTATACGGAGTAGTTAACAGTTATGAGTTTCCTGCAATGAGTTACCAACTACCAGCTACCGGATTTGGTTTTTAGAAATTGGAAATTGTTTGAAATTTGGTATTTGTAATTTGGATTTTTCCTTCAGGAGGTTATGATGGGTTACTTTAAAATTCTGGCTGCTATTCCCGGCTTTTTTCTCAGTTCTTTGATATTCATGTTGATGTGGCGTTGGATCGCGCCGCAATTAGGATTGATCAATCTGAATTATCCGCAGTCCATGCTCGTAACGATTACATTATGGCTGGCCGTTGCTCCGCTGGCGGCTGTCGGCGCGAGACACCGCTGGCATTAGGCGCTCATCAAAGTATCCATCTGGAAGAACTAGGCTTATGACCAGTATAAATCCTGTTCATCATCAGGGTGAAATGAATCCGGACTTCCGTTAATATTTTTCAGGAAGAACGGTGGTACCAAGCGATTAACCGCATTGGACAAAACGCGGCAAAAAACACAGTGAGGAAAATCAACGGCAAGGGCCTCTGCCAAAAAACAGTGGCTGACGGTAGGGAAAGGTTCGTTCAACCTGAGCAGTAAAAAGTAGTTTTAAGTTTCCAGTTTTGAGTTTAGAGTTTATAATTTAGGTTTTATTTGGGATTTTAATTATTGGTATTTGGGATTTTCTTTGTGTATATGGGGGATGAACATGGTCGCGGAACAATCATCTAAAGACGCTGTATTAAAAATAGAAAACCTTTGTAAATCATATGTCAAAGGCAAACTTGTCAATGACAATATTTCCCTGGCTTTAAAGCGGGGAGAAATATTCGGTCTGCTGGGCCCGAACGGCGCCGGTAAAACCACACTGGTCAGCCAGATCATCGGGCTGGCCAAACCGGATTCCGGCAGTATTTTTATAGGCAACACAGATATAATCGCCAAACCAGGATACGCCCGGCAGGCCTGTTCCTTTCAGGCGCAAACGCAGGTGCCGATCAACGGTTTGACTGCGCTGCAAGCCATCGAACTGGTGGGCCTGGTCCGCGGCGGCGAGACGAAAAATGTGCGCAAACGGGCACAAGACCTGCTAAAAAATCTGGAAATGGAAGAATGGACCGCAAAATCGGCGGAGACTTTTTCCGGCGGTATGCGCCGTCTCGTCGCTTTTTGTATGGCGGCGGTCGTGCCGGGCCGGATCGTGATACTGGACGAGCCGACCAATGACATTGACCCGTTACGCCGTCGTTTATTGTGGCAGGAGGTTAGAACACTGGTCACCATGGGTTCGGCGGTGCTGTTGGTGACCCACAACGTGCTGGAAGCAGAACGCGCCGTCGACCGCCTGGCGATCATCGATAAAGGCAAGGTCGTCAGCATGGGCACACCGGCTTCGCTCAAAGGCAACGGTGGTTACAGTATGCGCTTCGAACTTGTGCTGGAACCGCGGGCTGAAACACCGCAGATTCCTGCTTTGATACAAAATACCGCCATCATCGGGCGCCGGTTGATCGGCAGGCTGAAAGAACCCGATGTTGCGCCGGTGATCCAGTGGGCGCGCGGTTTGAAAGAAAAGAATATCGCCGAAGAATATTCCGTCGGGCCCGCGTCGCTGGAGGACGTTTACCTGAAAGTGGTGGGTCATGGCGATTCTCAGGAAAACTCCGGAAAGGAGGTCAACCATGACCGGGTTGCTGTATAAATATCAATTGATGGTCAAATGGCAGGCGCTCAGCAGTAAAACCATTCTGCCCATCGGTCTGGTAATAGAACTAATGGTGGCAGTTGGTTTTGTAATCGGACTGGGATTCTTATATCCGTCGATCTCTCCGGATATAGCCAAGTTTTTAACCACCGGCGCACCGACGATCAGTCTGCTGATGATCGGGCTGGTATTAGTGCCGCAGATGGTAGCTACTTCAAAAACGGAAGGGACTTTTGACTATATATGGTCGCTGCCGGTGCCGAGAATGATTTTTGTGGCTGCCGATGCCACGATTTATTTATTGCTATCTATTCCCGGCGTGGTCATTTCACTGGCACTGGGCGCGGTTTATTATCATTTTGGCCTGCATATCAGCCTGCT
>PMBW01000349.1 GCA_003153075.1 Dehalococcoidia bacterium
CAATCGGACGCAGGAAAATCAGTGCTTTGTCAGCAACTTATCTGGGGATCGCTGAAGAGCAATTATAAAGTGCTGGTGTTCACCTCTGAAAATTCGGCAAAAAGCCTGATAAAACAAATGGACAGCCTAGGATTAGGCATACTAGACTATCTTTTACTGGGTAAAATCAAGGTTTATAACATGCGGCCTTCGGAAATTAAACTAAATGCCAGTAAAACATTGGAAACTATTCTGGAAGCAATAGGTAAAAATAACTCTTATCAACTCACGATTTTAGATTCTTTAACGCCGATAGTCTCTGGTACCAATGACGGCGAACTGCTTAGCTACTTTGAGCGCTGTAAATCATTTTGCGACCAGAATAAAACCATTATTAACGTTCTTCATACCTATGCGGTCAATAACGATATCCTGATCCGGCTGCGTTCAGCCTGCGACGCACACCTGAAACTGACGATCGAAAAAATCGGGGATAAACTGGTTAAAACTTTGGAAGTATCGAAAGTGAGGGGAGCAGCGCAGACCACCGGCAACATCGTGACTTTTGAAGTAGAACCGGAAGTTGGCATGAAGATCATGCCGCTCTCCAGAGCAAAGGCTTAAGCATGGGAACAATAACACTACCTTTTTCAATAGAAAAAAGAGCAGACAGCCGCGACTTTGAGCGCACACGAGACCAATTGGCGGATATGCTGCCGGAAGGGTTGCGGGAAGTGGCGGAGCAGAACCCGCGGCTTTTTGAATACATCAGCTGGCTGCCGATATCGAAAATCGGAATACCTGATTATGCCCAGGAATTGACCAGAAATATGGGGGACAATAAAGCGCCGAATATTATCTACCCGATAAAGAATGACGGTCTATTTGTGCATATTCTGTTCGATGACAGCGGTTACAGACATAATTACATTCAAATCGAGCCTACAACGACGCTGAGCCTGGATAAAATACTGAACGACGTGGAAGATGCGTGTATTGCGATCAGTGAAAAAATCCCCGGGATCAACCCTGACGTAGACAGAGAGAAGCGACTGCTGGCGTACCTGGACCAGGCTACCGCCGAAACAAAGCAGCCCAGCACGAATTTCTTCCTTAAATTTATCATGCGACTTTTAAAGAAGAAAGATGACGAGACGCCATTGAATATCAAAGTAACCCCGGAAGAACTGGCAGGGATAAAATACCTGTTTGTGCGGGATAAAGTCAAGTTGGGCATTCTTGAGCCGATCATTACAGACCCCTACATTGAAGATATCAGCTGCTCCGGTATGGGCAATATTTTTATTGAACACAAGATATTCAAAAGTTTAAAAAGTACGATCAACTTTTCNNGACCTCGATGAATTCGTGATCGAGCTGGCCGAACGGATCAAAAAACCTGTCACCTACAAGAATCCGATCGCGGATGCCACACTTCCGGACGGATCACGTATCAATATCGTTTACGGGCGCGATATTTCAAAACGGGGTTCCAATTTCAGTATCCGCAAATTCAGCGAAGTCCCGCTTTCGATTTTTGAAATTGTGGATTTCGGCACGATCAATTACCAGATGCTGGCATACCTTTCGCTGGCAATCAGCAACGGCATGAATGTCTTTGTGGCCGGTGAGTCGGCTTCAGGCAAAACAGCCCTGCTCAATGCCGTGACCACCTTTATCCCGCCGCTATCCAAAATTATTACGATCGAAGATACACCGGAATTACAGGTGCCGCATGCAAACTGGATCCGCGAAGTAGTTTCCTCCACCAAGGCGGAAGACGGCGGCGGCGTCACCATGTTCGACCTGCTCAGGGCAGCGCTGCGGCAAAGACCGAATGAAATTCTGATCGGTGAAATCCGCGGCAAGGAAGGGAACATTGCATTCCAGGCGATGCAGACAGGGCACTCCTGTATGGCCACATTCCATGCCGCATCCATTGAAAAACTGATCCAGAGAATTACCGGCGAACCGATTTCCGTGCCGAGGGCATACCTGGATAACCTGAATATAGCCGTGCTGATGGGTATGGTCAGGTTGCCAAACGGGAAAGTGGGGCGCCGCATTACCAGTATCGCGGAGATAGTAGGCTGGGACCCATTAACGCAGTCTTTTAACATTGCCGAAGCCTTTCACCATGACGAAGCGACGGACAGATTTGATTTTGTCGGTTACATGACCAGTTTTGTGATGGAGTTTAAAATTGCCCCGCGTTTGGGTATTCCCAGTAACAAGAAAGGCAAAATATATGAAGAAATCGACCGCCGGGCGCGAATCCTGGAAGAACTGCACAGAGTCNNATTTTTATGGCAGTCACACAATTACCATACAAAACAAATACTGATTCAGCAGCGGATAACGCAAATATCCAGGCTGATATTTTCAAAGACCTTCCGGAGGAATTGAAGAAGGTAGCCGAGGAGCACCCGCATGTACTGGCATACCTCAGCCGCATGCCGTTCGCAGAATTCGGTATACCGGAATATGCCCCGGAATTAACACGCAAGATGGGGGACATTAAAAAGCCTAACATTATTTACCCTGCGCACAAGGACGCGGTCTTTATCCATATCCTGCCGGGGCCGGATAGAAACCACTACATCCCCATCGAACCGCATTTCGGGCTGGAACTGGATCAATTAATGCTGGATATCGAGATTCAGCTGCTGAATGCCAAAAACAAATTAAAAAGGGTTAATCCGGACGAAGACAAAGCAAAACAATTTATTGAATTCCTCGGTCTGGTGACGACGGTCGAGGACAAACCGAACACGGGTGTTATCGGTAAGGGATTGAGCTTCCTGCAAAACAATATCCAGGGAGTCACAAAAATCAAGGTGACCAACCGGGAACTGGATGCGATCAAATACCTGTTCGTGCGTAACAAGATCGGACTGGGAGCAATGGACCCGTTGATCGTAGATCC
>PMBW01000106.1 GCA_003153075.1 Dehalococcoidia bacterium
AGCGAGACTTCATCGTAGCCGCAGTTATTGAGGATTTCTTCCACGGCTTTTTCGATCTCCTCCTGCGGACGCACACGTCTTGGGCGGTAGATAATACCCGCCTGGCAGAACCGGCAGCCGCGGGTGCAGCCGCGCTGGATTTCTACTGCGCCGCGGTCGTGGATAGTCTCAATGTACGACACGATCGGTTTGGTGACCGCCGCCGGTAATTTATTCACGATCCGTCTTTTAATTACCGGCTTGGCTTCCGGGACGTTGGGCTTAAAACTCTTTAAACGCCCGTCGGGGTAATATTTTACGTCATACAGGCTCGGCACATAGATACCCTCTATCTGCGCCACCTGCCGCAACAACTGCTTGATGTTTATTTTCCGCTCTTTCCAGGCGCGGATCACCGGCAGCAACTCCAGCACCACTTCTTCCCCGTCCCCGATGACAAAAAAATCAAAGAAATCAGCGATCGGCTCCGGATTGAGCACACAGGTGCCGCCGGCGATCACCAGCGGGTGACTGTCATTTCTTTCATCCGCCAGCGCCGGTATCTGCGCAAGATCCAGCATCTCCAATACATTTGTATAAGTCATTTCATGCCCCAGCGAGCAACCGATCAGGTCGAATTCACGCAGCGGGTGTTTGGTCTCCAGGCTGTACAGGGGAATAGTGTGCGCCTTCAATTCCTTTGCCATGTCGACCCAGGGCGGAAATACCCGCTCGGCAAGGACGTCCGGCTGCGCATTCAGTAACTCATACAGGATCGGCAGCGCCATGTTCGACATACCGATTTCGTAGACATCCGGATAAGACAGCGCGATCCTGACGGGGGTCGTTTTCCAATCCTTGCTGATGCTGTTCCATTCCCCGCCGGTGTAGCGGGCCGGTTTCTGGACTTTGTGTAGCAGGTTATTAAGGTCGGTCAATTTATCCCCTTAGTTGTCATTTGTCATACTGAGCCGTTGCGTAGATTATTCCCATGGTCAAGTGCGAAGCATCCGGTTTCATAAGCGGCGATTGAATTTTACCAATTTCAATAACTACTTATATCTTATCCAAATCCGCCAGATCGAATGTCATGCCATCCTCGGCGGCAATCACTTTGATCCCTGTTTTTTCCGTCAGTTCCGCGGCCACCAGCGCCGGTTTGGCGCGCCAGACGCCCATTCCGAAGTGGGTCAAAATCGCGGCTTTCGGTTTGATCTCTTTGATCAACCGTTCGGCGTCCGGCATCGCCAGGTGGTCAAGAGGGGCGCCGGGTCTGGTCGGGGTCGTGCGCGGATGCAGAAACGTCAGATTCAACATCAACAGATCGCCGTGATAGTAATTAGAAAGCTCCGGGAAGAAGCGCGTGTCAGTAATATAGGCGATCGTATGTTTTTGCGTCTTGAAGATCATGCCGTAATTCTCGACCAGGTGGATGTGGCGCACCGGCGTGGTAAACGAGACATTGCCGACGGTGTAGGTCTTACCGGCTTCAAGATATTGAATGCCGTCCAGGCTTTTCCGCAGGTAGGTATGCAGAATCGAATCCGTCTCGAGGGCATCCCGCGGGCAAAAGAGAATGCCGCGCTTTTCAAATCCGCCCCCCGTCATCGCTTCCGTCATCACGTTGACATCCGCCGAGTGGTCGAGGTGGCGGTGTGAAACTATAATCGCGCTGAGTTCTTCCGGGTTTAGTTTGTGTTTGGTGACCGCCACGATACTGCCGGGGCCGGGATCCATTAATATCTGGGTGCCGTTAAAATTAAACCAGAGGCCGCCGGAAGCCAGATTTTGACTGATAATCATGAAACGGGCGCCGCCGGTGCCCAGAAAAGTTATGGTCTCTTTGGACTGGATTTCATTAATCACGTTGATTCTACTATAAGGTATGNNTAGTTCTCTCGCCCCGAGTGGGAGAGAGTTAGAGAGAGGGGTCGCCGCAGCATTATTTACAAACGGATAAAAGGCCGATTATAACATAGTGGCACCCGCCTAAGGCGGGTCCCTGCCTGTGCGTCCTGACCCCCTTTTTTTATTTGTTAAACCGATTTCTGAAAGCTGATAGTTAAGTCCGAAGACGAAATACTTTTGAACTTGAATCAAAATGTACTGGATGCTCGTTCGCTCTTTGACTTGTCAGCCGAAGCCGACTAGAATATTAAGCGGTAACTAATTAACCGGAGATAAAAATGGAACAGATCTGGGCGCCCTGGCGAATGGAATATATCCGCATGGAGAAGCCGAAGGGTTGTTTCCTCTGCGACGAGCCGAATGAAGACGATGATGAGAGCAACTATATCCTGTACCGCGGGAAATATAACTTCGTCGTGATGAATAATTACCCCTATAATCCGGGGCATTTGCTGGTCGCGCCCTACCGCCATATCGCCGATCTGGAAAAATTACCGAAACGCGAACTTTATGAGCACAACGACATCATCATCAAATCGGTCAAAGTGCTGAAAGATGCCTTTAAACCCACCGGCTTCAATATCGGCATGAACATCGGCAGTGTGGCCGGGGCCGGCACCGCCGACCATATCCATACCCACATCGTGCCGCGCTGGCAGGGCGATACCAATTTCATGCCGGTGATCGGCGGCCTGCGCGTTATCCCGGAAGCAGTCACCGAAACCTACCGGAAACTGAAGGGCGGGTTCGAAGGGTAAAGGTCAGCCCTTTACCCCGTCTCTCTTTTATACCCCTTATCCTCCGGTAAGTCCGGCACATGGGTTATCGCCTCCGCGATTTCATCGCAGCGCTTGTTTTCACGGTTTGCGGAATGCCCCTTGACCCAGACAAACCGGACGGTGTGTTTGGCGCATAGATCGAGCAATCTCTGCCACAGGTCGGAGTTGATCGCCTTATCTTTTTTAGTGCGCATCCAGCCGTTAGCCTGCCACTTCTTCGCCCAGCCCAGCGACATCGCGTCCACCAGGTATTTGGAATCGCTGTAAATGGTGATATTACATTGTTTGTCCAGCGATTCTAAAGCGGCGATTGCCGCCATGATCTCCATTCTGTTATTGGTAGTGTGCGCAAAACCGCTCGCGATTTCTTTTACCTGCCCGTTATTTTTCAGCAGAGCGGCGTAACCGCCGGAACCGGGATTGCCAGAACAGGCGCCGTCCGTCCAGATTTCCAGCTTGTCGCCGTCTTGCACAGTAAACACACCGCCGGTTTGCGCCGGTTGCACTGGCTCGGAATTGGTATTTTCCGCGGGATTCGTATCCTCGAGCACAGTGAAGTACCGTCCGAGTATATCGAGGGCCTTTTCCTTTTCCGAAACATTCAACGACCAGACTTTATTCGCCGCGTCCCATTTGCGGGTTTTAGTATTCGATTTCAATTCTTCGACATATTCAGGGTGAAAGGGAGAACGGATGATCATCCTCTTGCCATCGTATCTAATAAACGCCTCTTTGCCCGGTTTCACGCTTTTCAACTCAGTTATTCGTCCTTTATTATTTGTTATCAACTATGAGTATACTATATTTAAATTCGGCATCACGGTCAATTGGAAACAAGAAGGGGAGTCTGCCAGATGCAAACTCCCCTTCTTTTACAAACTACTGATTATCTTTTACTTGCCGGTCGGACTTGCTAAGTCGGGTGTTACTAATGCCCACCCCGGCAGCAGATTACGCTGCCCATCCAAAGGCGCGTTGATCTCGATCGGCGCGTTGAAATCGTAATATTTAATCACATCAAACCCCGTTTTCATCTGTTCCAAAGCCGAATCTTTTGCTATCAGTGCGGTCGCTTCCTTCCATTGCCGGATAATATAATCATCTTTCCCTATCCAAAATTCATCAGTGATTTTAAGATTTCTCAAATTTTGCGCATACGTGTTAAAAGACTTGTTAAATCCTTCCTCTGCATCATTTCCAAAATACTTTTCATAAGTTTTTTTAAAAGAAGGTTCCACCGATTTGATGTATTTTTCGATATCTACCGTGCCGCGGTAATGGAAACATACCGCACCGTCGATGGTTTCCTCTGGCAGCACTTCAATTTTTTCAAGCACGTCCAATTGTTCATGAGTCAGTTTCGCTGAGGGGCTGATTTCCTTGATTTCCTCTGGTGTTAAATAATGTGAGGTACCCCCGCCAAGGATGTACTGCTTCTCATCGAAAACAATTATTTCATTTAAATATTTCTCTGCCGGTCCGGTTCCCCATTGTATACGATAGTTATTTCTTGTGAATTCAGCATCGGAATGGTAATCTTTAACAGAAAACTCGTTGGTAGCAGGGTCCAAAGTATATGAGTTCTCTATAAATCGGAAAGATTTCACGTTCAGCATTGCGTCACCGGCCTTGGCCAGCACCTTTTCCGGGGTCAGCGCCAAGGTTGGTATAACAATAGGGAGCGCTATCGCCAACGCCAGCACCACCGGTGTCGCGACGAGGACCGGCCGGAGCCATGGTCTGGGTTTACGCGCGGTTTTGCCGGTGATCGCCGACATGATCGCGCCGTTTTCGCCCGGCAGCTGCGGTGTATTGACCATGTTTGCCAGCTTGGCCTGCAGTTCCATTTGTTCATTTAACGCTTCTTTGCATCCCGGACAGGCCTGGATATGTTGATCTACAACCTTTTTGTCTTCATTTGATATTTCACCATCGGCGTACGCCGAAAGCATTTGTTTAATTTCATTACAATTTTTCATTTCTCACCTCCATTGCATTTGTAGGCATCTTTGAATATTTCTTTTCCGCGGGCAATGCGCATGCGTACCGCATCCTCCGATATTCCCTGATTGGCGGCAATCTCGCGGTATGTGAAGCCGCCCATAAAATGGAGCACGATACATTCCCTTTGATTCAGAGGGACCGCAAGCAGGGCGTGGCGCACATCGATTTTGTCTTCGATGTTTGCTGGCGGTGCCGCAATCGTTTTTCCATTTTCCGGCTTAGCGCCGTCAATGCCGATAAATTTTTTCAGATTAGCCCGCCGCCAGTAGCTGTGAACAGTGCGTGTGGCGATGCGGTAGAGCCACGGCTTAAAAGCCGGTTCCGACCTGATACCTCCTATTTTCTGGAATGCCTTCAGAAAAGTATCCTGGGTCAGATCATTGGCTTTTTCCATATCGCCGGTGAGCCGGAAAAGATAACGTAGTATCGGGTCCCGATAGGTTTTAACCAGTTCGCCGAAAGCGGCAGTATCACCTTTACACGCCAGGGCAATTATTTGTTGTTCGTCTGTCATTGTTGTTCGTCCATCCGTGACGCCTCCTTCTTTATAAGTTAAGACGCATTGTTGCTCGTCCATCTACAACCCCTCCTTATATAATTAAAGACGCATGG
>PMBW01000062.1 GCA_003153075.1 Dehalococcoidia bacterium
CGTAAGGTAATACCTTCTGGACGTGCTTTTATCCAGTCCAGTTTTAATAATACAGTTGTGACCTTAACCGACCCGGAAGGAAACGTTCTCTCCTGGGGGAGTTCCGGCACCGCGGGATTTAAAGGATCCAGAAAAGGCACGCCTTATGCCGCCCAATTGGCGGCTCAGGATGCCGTGAAAAAGGCGTCCAGCTACGGCTTGCGCCAGGTAGATGTGTTTGTTAAAGGGCCCGGCAGTGGGCGTGAGGCAGCCATTCGGGCCTTACAGAGCTCCGGATTGGCGATATCCAGTATCAAAGACATCACACCTATCCCCCATAACGGTTGTCGTCCTCCCAAGAGAAGAAGGGTATANNTAAGGATATAGAATATGGCTAGACATCTAGAGGCAAATTGTCAATTATGTCGCCGTTGCGGTGACAAGTTAATGCTAAAGGGAAACCGCTGCATGACGCCCAAATGCGTTATGGAACGCCGGCATAAGACCGCTGCAGTCGGCAGCAGAGGCCGCCGCCGCCGTGTTTCTGAGCGCGGAGCCCAGTTGATCGAAAAGCAGAAAGCTCGTTATATTTACGGATTGTATGAGCGGCAGTTCAAACGTTTCTACGGTATTGCTGCTAAACAACCGGGTATCACCGGCGATAATCTCAAGGTTATGCTGGAGAGACGTATTGATAACGTAGTTTACCGCTTAGGCTTCGCGGATTCACGTCCCCTGGCGCGTCAGCTTGTGCTGCACGGACATATTATGGTTAACGGACATAGATTGAATGTACCTTCCGCTTTGACCAGTGAAGGCGATTCAGTAGCTGTCAGAGAAGCCAGCCTGAAGAAAGAATATTTCAAGAAATTGCTTGAGGATATCAAATCCAGAACCATTCCTGTTTGGCTGACTCTGGATAAATCTAAACTCGCAGGACAGGTCACCAGTTTACCTGTGGCCGATGAATCGGTTGCCCAGTTTAATGGTAAGAGCATTGTTGAATACTACTCACGGTAAGGAGGTACGGATTTGACTTTGTCAGTAGTACCTAAGATTCAAGTTGTAGAAACTAGAGAGCACTTCGCACGGTTTGCGATCGAACCACTGGAGAAGGGTTTTGGCATTACTATTGGTAATGCTCTGCGGCGGATCATGCTTGGTCATTTGCCGGGAGCAGCAATAACTCGTGTCAAGATTGATGGCATCCAGCATGAATTCTCGTCTATCCCCAATGTTAAAGAAGACGTAATTGAGTTCCTGTTGAATGTCAAAGCTATCCGGCTGAAGCCGCTTACTAACATGCCGGGCAAGCTTATTCTGGATGTTAATAATGAAGGTAAGGTCACTGCTGCCGATATTAAACCTTCGGCTGACTTTGAAATTACCAATCCGGAAACCTATCTGGCAACGTTGAACTCATCGGACTCCAAACTCTATGTTGAGTTTGATGTCGAGATTGGCAGCGGTTTCAGACAGGCAGAAGCGGCGGATAATATGCCGGTCGGCGTCATTCCCATAGACGCCATTTTTACCCCGACCCGCAAGGTTAACTACACTATCGAACCTGTGCATGTCGGCAGAGAGGTCACGTTGGAAAGGCTTTACCTGGAAGTCTGGACAGACGGCACAACCGAAGCGGCGGACTCACTCAGTCAGAGCGCCCGCATGCTGGAAGAACTCCTTGTTCCTTTTGTCAGCTTCGGTAAAGTGACTGAAGCCCCGCCCGAAAAAGCGGTAAGCGAATCATCCATTCCAGAAGAACTATACAATATGCCCGTTGAGCAATTAAACCTCTCCGTGCGCACTATGAACTGCCTGCGGCGCGGTAATATCCAGACCGTTGGTGAAGTTGTCAGTAAAGGCGAAAAAGGATTGATGACGCTGCGTAATTTTGGCGTGAAATCTCTCCAGGAGCTTGCTGACCGTCTGGGTGAACTGGGCTTACCTTTGATTCAATCCATCGAAAATCTCGGGGGATCAGCGGAAACCGCAGAGGATTCAGATGCTGAGGCGGAAGCGGACTAGTAAAGCAGTTAAAACTACATGGATATAGGTGAATGTTATGGCACGTAAATTACAAATGCACAGCAGGAGGCTCACCCGGTCGTCAGGAGCTCGCAAGGCTTTATACCGGGGTCTGGTGACGGATCTGCTGGGTTATGAAAAAATAACCACTACCGAAGCCAAAGCAAAAGCAATACGCGGTGTTGCCGAAAAAATGATCACGCTGGGGAAAAAGGGCGATCTTCATGCCCGCCGTCAGGCGCTTTCTTTCATTTACGGCAAGAAGACCACCGATAAGGTTTTTGATGAGCTGGCAAAACGGTACGCTGAGCGCAAAGGCGGTTACACCCGTATGGTTAAACTCGGCGCCAGGCTGGGCGACGGCGCCCCCATTGTTCAATTGGAGTTAGTGAAATAATGACGCTGACATTGACTGCTCCTGAAATCGGGCAGGATCTGAAACTGACGAAACGGCTGGCGTTGGTGCTGGAATATGACGGCACTGATTACTGCGGCTTTCAGTGGCAGGCAAATGCCCCCAGTATTCAGGGAGCACTTGAGGCTGCGCTGGAAAAGCTCACCGGAGAAACTGTCCGGGTTTTGGGCTCCAGTCGTACTGATGCAGGTGTTCATGCCCGCGGTCAGGTTGTCAGTTTTAAAACCGGTTCTGCTTTACCGGTTGAAGCCTTTGTTCACGGACTCAATTATCATCTGCCCGAGGACATCGCTGTTAAATCAGCAAGTCAGGTCAATGACTCGTTTCTGGTAAGGACGATGTCCGTCAGCCGGGAATATAGTTATTACATTTTAAATAGCCGGACCCGTTCGCCGATAGCATCAAGATTTGCTCACCGTGTCACCGGTGCCCTCGATATTGATGCTATGCATCTGGCAAGTCAGGCTCTGGTAGGAATCCATGACTTTGCTTCTTTTGCGAGTGATCTCAGCGGTGAACATCAAATGAGCACTGTGCGGCAGGTCTATCAGGCCAAGGTAGAACGTCATGAAGACACTGTTGTCTTTAATATAGTAGCTAATGCTTTTATACGACATCAAATCCGCAGCACCGCCGGCGCGTTAGTGCAGGTGGGTTTACACAAGCTCAGTCAGTCTGATTTTAACAGCCTGCTTGCAGCAAGACAAATCGGTCTGGCCGGTCCCACCCTTCCGGCTTGCGGTCTGTGTTTGATGAGGGTAAATTATCCTAGTTCGTTCGAGGAAATGAAATAATGAAAACTATTACAGTCAAAGCCAATGATATCAAAAGAGAATGGCATACCATCGATGCCAAAGACAAGGTTCTCGGCAAACTCGCTGCTGACGCGGCAAATTTGCTGATGGGAAAACATAAACCATTATTCGCCCGGAATGCAGATGTCGGTGATTTTGTCATTGTAACCAACGCCACGAAAATTCAGGTCACCGGCAGTAAAATGGCCCAGAAGATTTACCACAGCCATTCCGGTTACCCCGGCGGGTTAAAAACTGCCAGTATGGAAAAACTGATGGAGACTTTCCCGGAGCGCGTTATTGAGCACGCGGTGAAAGGAATGTTGCCGAAGAATCACCTGAATGCTAAAATGATGAAGCGGCTCAGGGTTTATAAAGGCGAAGCCCGCCAGACTGCCAAAGCGAAAACCGCCGCGGCGGCTAAAGTAGAACCGGAAGTAAAACCGGAATAATAAAACATTTTGATTTGTCTTCAGAGATAAAGGGAGGTTTCCTTGGAGGATCAGGCTTATTTTTATGGGACGGGGAGACGCAAGACGGCAATAGCCCGTGTCAAGATAATGCCGGGGAGAGGGGCAATTGTCATCAACGGCATTCCTTATGAGGAACTGTTGACCCGCATTGAACACCGAGTTATGATAACCAAACCGCTGATTGTCACCGAGACTCTCGGTAAGTACAATGTGGTCGTTACCACCATCGGCGGCGGCACGGCCGGGCAGGCTGGGGCTATCTCACATGGTATTGCCCGCGCATTATTGAAAGCGAACGCGGAGAATAGACTCAAACTTAAACGGAATGGTCTTCTCACTCGTGACCCGCGCGCCAAAGAGAGAAAGAAGGCTGGTTTGAGAAAAGCCCGCAAAGCGCCTCAATATACAAAGCGTTAAAAAACCTCTCTATTTGAAGCTATTTTTACAGATTCTCACCGGCAATGGTGAGAATCTGTTGTTCTATCAACCAGCCAGGGTGTGTATATGACAAAGAAAAATCCTGCTATGAACCTGCAAGTTATCGGTACCGTGAAAAGCGACTTCAAGGAGCCGACCGCGGAACGGTTGGATTTGAAGAAAATCGTAGCGGAAATAGTGATAGACCCGCAATTGACAGAAGCGCTCGAAGGGCTGGAAGGGTTTTCCCATATCATCGTTATCTATTGGATGCACCGTGCTGTTTATGATGACAAAAGTTTAAAAACGTATCCGATGGGCAATACGGCTCCAGGTTTAAAGGGATTATTTGCTGTCCGCACCCCGAAGAGGCCCAATACCATCGGTAAGACCACCGTGCGGCTGCTCGAAAGGCGCGGCAATATTCTTAAAGTACGGGGTCTGGATGCCATCGACGGTTCTCCCGTCATCGATATCAAGCCCTATATCCCCGGTTACGATTCCGCCCCTGATGCTACCGTGCCGGATTGGGTGCATCTTGACGACTAGCACTAATAATCGGTTATTGGCGATCTACCGGCGTCTGTACGAACGCTACGGGCCGCAACACTGGTGGCCGGGAGATAGTCCGTTCGAGGTAATGGTTGGCGCTATCCTGACACAATCCGCCGCCTGGCAAAATGTAGAAAAAGCGATTGCTAATCTGAAAACCGCCGACGTGATGACCCCCGCCGTTGTCCGCGATATACCTACCGGTGAACTGGCGCAGCTCATCCGTTCCACCGGATATTATAATGCCAAGGCGGTGAAGCTGAAGGCTTTTGCGAACTGGCTGAAATTAACTTACAATGATGACCAGGAAATGATGTTTGCCACCGATACCGGTATTTTACGCAACCAGCTGTTAGCAGTGCACGGCGTCGGTCCTGAAACCGCTGATTCTATTCTGCTTTTTGGCGGGAATAAACCTGTCTTCGTCATCGATGCCTATACCCGCCGCGTTATCAGCCGTCTGGGTTTGGCGCCGGCGGAAGAAACCTATGACGGATATCAGTCTTTTTTCTCCGATAATCTTCCGCCAGACACACAACTATTTAATGAGTATCATGCCTTGCTTGTCCGCCAAGCCAAAGAATGCTGCCGGAAACAACCTGTTTGCGCCGCTTGTTGCCTGCGGGATATCTGCCGTTTTGAGATAATGTAAGGCTGAGTTTCGAACTTGTTTGCCCGTTATGAAACTGATATTAAAATACGATATGAAGGGCTGTTCCTCTTTCAGTTCGCTTCATACGGACATTTAAAAATATAATAGCCTCAAAATAAATGTATAATGATACCCCGGCTATATGTTAAAATGTTAGTGTAATAATTGGGGGAATGTAAGATGGCTGTATCCGCGCGCAATCCGGAGAAAAAGCAACTGAACATCAGGACGATCACCTGGGGTGAATTAACCTGGGTTGATATTACCGAGCCCACAGAAGATATCACGAAATTCTTAACGGAAAAATATAATTTCCATCCGATGGATATCGAAGATGCCCTCAGCCTTAGACAGCTCTCCAAAGTGGAAGAATATCCCTCCTATCTCTTCGTTATTTTCCACCTCCTCAAATATGACAAAGTAACCAAGGTCAGCATCCGCAAACAATGGTCGGCGTTCCTTGGTGACAAATATCTGGTTACGCTGCACCCTGTCGAACTCTCTGCGCTGGACGAATTCTTCCATGATTGCGAGCTGAACGAAGATAACCGCGAAGAATATTTCAGCCAGGGTTCCGGTTATCTGCTATACCAGATACTTGACCGGGCGCTGGATTCTTATTTCCCGATCCTCGATAAAATTATGAATCTGACGGACGCAATTGAAGACAATGTGTTCAACGAGGGTGTTGAAGCTGCGCAGGAATTAAGTACGCTGCGCCGCGATATTATTACCCAACGCCGCGTCATGTTCCCCACGCGCACACTTTTGGTGGAGCTGGAAAAGAAGATCAAACGTTTCAGTAAAATCGATTTAACAGTCTATTTCAGCGACCTGATGGACCACATGAATAAGATCTGCGAAACATTGGATGAAAATACCGATATCATCGAAGTTTTTAAAGATGCTGATTATCTGTTAAGCAGCTACCGCGCCAACCGCGGGATCCGGGTCGTAGTGGTAATGTTGGCCGTCGGTCTGCCTCTGGCCATTGTATTTGGACTTTATGCGCTGTACGCAGCGTTCTTTGAGACGGCGGCGAAAGGCAACCCCGGCATTTACTTCATGCTTTTAGCGGTAGGAGTTGCTTTAACCGGCTTTATACTGCTTTTCCTGCGCCGTAAACACCTGATTTAACCGATTCATCATCCCCCAGAGTAAAACTCAAAAAGGCCTGCTTGAAAAGCAGGCCTTTTCTTGTGTGAGTATTTACGTATTGAGGAATATTAGCTCTTCAACGATCTTGGCGCAGCTACGTATTTTGTCGGATCGCTGTTATGCTGGTAGAACCAGATCTTCATTAATTCCACCAACACCAGGTAGACCACGATAAAGCCGACCAGTACCAGCAGGAAGGTCATTGGCAGCGGCACGAAACCGAACACCTTACCCAGCGGCGTAAACGGCAGTATCAGTGCCAGAGTGAGAATTACGGCGATATTGATCACCAGCCATTTACTGGGTTTGCTCTGGAAGAAAGGCACCGTCCGTGTCCTGATAACAAAGATGACCAGGGTTTGCGTAAACAGCGATTCCACGAACCAGGCCGTCTGGAATAAAGAAGGACCTGCTTTAAAGACATACAACATCACAAAGAAAGTGGCAAAATCGAAGATCGAACTGATCGGGCCGAAAGCGATCATGTAGTTGCGGATAAATGATGTCCGCAGCCGCTGCGGTTGCTGCACATAAGTCTGGTCGACGTTATCGATCGGCAGCGCCAGCTGGGCAAAAGAATACAGCAGATTATTCAAAAGGATCTGGATCGGCAGCATCGGCAGGAACGATAAAAATAACGAAGCCCCGGCCGCGCTGAACATGTTACCGAAGTTAGAGCTGATCGCCATCTGGATGTATTTCAGGGTATTGCCGAAGGTTTTACGCCCTTCGATCACGCCGTCCGTGATGACCTTCAGATCATTTTTCATCAGGATGATATCGGCTGATTCTTTGGCAATATCCACTGCATTAACTACCGAGATACTGACGTCGGCGACTTTCATTGAAGGCGTATCATTAATACCGTCTCCGATGTAGCCCACCACATGTCCGTTAGCCTTGAGCGCGTTCATGATCCGGTTTTTCTGCCCCGGATTAACGCGTGTGAAGATATCCGCCTTTTCCACGATCCTGGCCAGCGCATCATCATCGATATTATCAAATTCGCTGCTCTGTACGATGTTGATCGGTTCCACCTCGCTGGTGCGTGTTACCGTCCCTGTTAGCGCATCGTATTTTCTGCCGCGGCGGTACTGATAAACCTGAAAACCAAGCTGGTCGCATACTTTTCCAGCGACGATTTCATTATCACCGGTTAAAATCTTGAGCTTGATACCGGCCTTTCTCAATAATTCAAGGGATTCTCCGGCGGTTTCCTTGATCGGGTCGGTAAAAGCAATAAAGCCGATAAAAACCATGTTGGTTTCATCAGGCACCGAATAAACCGGTTTCGTCTCCATTTTCCGGTAAGCGACGCCCAGCACCCGGAAACCCTGGCCGCTCAGTTCCCGGTGTTCCTTGTCGATCAGCTTTTTCGCTTCAGGGGTCATATCATGTACCGCACCCCCGATTTCGTACTGCGAAACGATCTTGATCACTTCTTCCGGGGCGCCCTTGGTTACCAGTATATTTTGCTGGTTCTCTTTGACTACTACCGAAAGCCGTTTACGCTGAAAATCAAACGGGATTTCATCTATTCTCTGGTATTGGTCGGTATTAATTTCTTCGTGCTTGAGCACGGCCTCATCCAGCGGGCTGCGCAGGCCGGTCTGGTAGCGGCTGTTCAGTACCGAGTAAAGGAATACCTTGTCCGATTCCTTATCTTCGATATCGACATGCCGGATGACGGTTACCCTGTTTTCTGTTAACGTTCCGGTCTTATCCGAGCATAAAACATCCATGCTGCCGAAGTTCTGGATTGCGGCTAATCTTTTTACGATAACGCCCTTCTTGGACATCGCCGTCGCGCCGCGGGAAAGATTGATTGAGAGAATTACGGGCAGTAGTCCCGGCGTCAGGCCGACGGCCAGCGCCACGGAGAAAAGCAGTGATTCCATTACCGTACGTTTATTGAGTGCATTGACAAAGAAAACCCCGATGATCAGGATAAAAGTCACCTGCATAATGAGATAACCGAATTTTCTCAATCCCGTCTCGAACTCGGTTTCGGGTTTTCTTTCTGCATTCTTTTTTGCGATTTCACCGTACTCGGTAGATCCGCCGGTCTTAACAATCACGGCAGTGGCTGAACCGGCTGTAACGGAAGTGCCCATGAACAGATAGTTGTTCCACTTGCCGCTCTCGGTTTTTTGGGTGATCGGGTCGGTCGTTTTTTCTACCGGAAATGATTCCCCGGTTAACGCCGACTGGTCGATAAAGAAGTCCTTGGCAATGATTACCCTCGCATCAGCCGGAGCGATATCGCCGGCCGAGAGTTGAATGACATCGCCGGGAACCAATTCCGAAATTTCAATATCTTGTTTCGCGCCGTTTCTCAAGACCGTGGCAGTAGTAGCGACTCTTTTCCGCAGGGCTTCCGCGGCTTTTCCCGCCCGGTACTCCTGGGTAAAGTCCANNATCGCTGCGATAATCAGTATTATCGTGACCGGACTGCGGAAATGCATCAAAAATTCGATAAAAGCGGGGCGCTTTCTTTTGTGCGCAAGCTCATTGGTGCCGTATATATCCAGGCGCTGGGCAGCCTCTTCCGTGCTGAGTCCGGCAGCGGAAGTGCCCATTTTACTGAGGAATTCATCAGTCGAGAGCGACAACATTTCCGCGGTGTTGATTGATTCGGTAGTGGTTGCTGATGTTTTTACTTCTTGTTTATTCGACATTATCCCACTCTCTGATATTCGTTCATACTTGCTTCATCAATTTCATATACCCTAGTTTAATCCTTTGCTCTCGATTGAAACAACCTTTTTTTTGAAATATTTTCAAGCAGAACATTAATACCGGCCTGAACGATGAAAATAGCCTCAAAATAGTGGCTCCGGTACTACTGTCATTCACCCCTGTGTTATAATTGACACACGAAAAGGGTGTAGCTGTAGTCTGATGGATGAAATCAAACCGGCGCAAATATTTCTCAGTCTGGGTTCGAATATGGGCGACCGCGAACATAACCTGGAAACGGCGCTGCAGTCGCTGTCGCAGAAAATGGGATTGGTCAAAGTGTCTTCCCTGTATGATACAGCGCCGGTGGGGAACACCCGCCAGGAACGGTTCCTGAACCTTGTTTGTGAAGTCGAATCAACCTTGACTCCTGCAGCCGTACTTAGTTTTGTCAAGGAAATCGAAAAAAATATGGGGAGGCAGCCGGGCCCGGTCAACGGCCCGCGTCCCATCGATATTGATATTCTTTTTTACGGAGACCTGGTAATAAACACCGCCGATCTGGCCATTCCTCACCCCCGTCTGGCCGAAAGAGCTTTCGTGCTGGCGCCGTTAATGGAAATAGCCCCGCAATTCGTGCATCCAGTCACGCGGGAAAAAGTAACTAAAATGTTTAGAGAGCTGAAAATCGCTTCCGGTGATGCCGTCAAACAGGGAAAAATTCGAGGTGCGCTATGTATGAAATAACTGTGGAATTGGATTTTGATGCCGCCCACTTTCTGCGCGGCTATAAAGGGAAATGTGAAGCCTTGCACGGACACCGTTTCAAGGTAGCAGCCACAGTTAAAAGCAGCAAACTGGATGAAATCGGGTTAGCTTACGATTTCACACTGCTGAAAAAGCTGCTCGGCGAAATCCTGGCAAAATACGATCACACCAATTTGAACGATGTGCCGCCGTTTACGAAGATCAATCCCTCTTCGGAAAATATCGCCGTAACTGTTTATCAGGAGTTAAAGAAAAAACTCGTAAAAGCGCCGGTCGCGCTTGATAATATCGAGGTGTGGGAATCCCCGCAAAGCCGGGTGATCTACCGGCCCGATTAACTCTTATTTTCTGGCGGTAAAAGATTGGGGATGGTGTCCACGATCGGATAGCGGACATTGCACTTTCCACAAAACAGGGAACCATTCACAATTTCCTTCTCGTTTTCTTTGTCAATTGTGAGAGTCAGTTTACCCTTACACACCGGACAGACCAGGATATCCATTAAATCTTTTTTCATAAGTACTAAAAAGTATAACACAAAAAGAGTCATTATTACACACAAAGATGGTTTATAATTATAAAAGATGATTCCGATAATAGTTCTCACGCTTGTATTTGTGCTGATTATTGTCCGGCGGATCGGAAAATTCCGCTTTCAAATCTGGCAGATAATGGCGCTGGGCGCTATCGCCGTTCTGGCCACCTTGCAGATATCTCCGCTGAATGCGCTGAAATCCATTAATCTGGACGTCATGTTTTTTCTCTTCGGCATGTTCATCGTCGGGGAAGCGTTGGAAAATAGCGGGTATTTGTCATTTCTTTCCTACCGTCTTTTCGGACGCGCGAAATCACTGGACAGCCTGGTGCTCCTCATCCTCTTCGGCATGGGTATTGCGGCTGCCTTCCTGATGAATGACACGCTGGCAATCATCGGCACACCGGTTGTCCTGTTACTGGCCGGGAAAGCGCGGACCGCCCCTAAAATCCTGTTATTGGCCCTGGCCTTTGCAGTGACCATCGGTAGTGTCGCCAGCCCCATCGGTAATCCGCAAAACCTGCTGATTGCGGTCAACGGTAATGTCACTAACCCTTTCATCACCTTCTTCCGCTATCTTTTACTGCCGACATTGATTAACCTGCTGGCGGCTTATTTTTTACTACGCCTTTTTTACCGCAAGCACTTCGATCTTCAAGCGTTTGGCGACCACCCGGAGGCAATTAAAGACCCCAAACTGGCGCGTTTATCCCAGATTTCCCTTGTTTTACTGGCCGTTTTGGTACTGGCAAAGATAGTGACCGTATTTGCCGGACTTAAAATCGATTTCCGGTTGACCTATATTGCTTTGACCGCCGCGCTGCCGGTCATACTCTTCAGCCCGAAGCGTCTGACGATTGTCCGACGGATCGATTGGACCACCTTGATTTTCTTTGCGTCGATGTTTATCCTGATGGCCGCGGTCTGGAACTCGGGAGTTTTTCAGAATGTCATCACCTCCACAAACTTGAACCTGACGTCGGTGCCGGTGATCATGGGTATCAGCGTGGTCTTGAGTCAGTTCATATCCAATGTGCCGCTGGTGGCGCTCTACCTGCCGATGCTGATGAAAATTGGCGTCACCAATCCGGGACTTATGGCGTTGGCGGCCGGCAGTACGATTGCCGGTAATGTTTCTATTCTCGGCGCGGCCAGCAACGTCATCATCATCCAGAACGCCGAACAAAAATCCGGGGAAACCCTTACTTTCTGGGAATTCGTCAGGATCGGCGTGCCTTTAACCGCCGTCAATGTTTTTGTTTACTGGTTGTTCTTCACTATTATCAAATAGGAATTAATAATAGTTTACCCGGTTCTTCGTTTAAATTATGAACATAAAAGAAGGTGGGTTTTATCCCACCTTCTTTAGTATTATTTGGTCACGTTTATTATCTATGCCATTAACGGTCTTGTTCCGAACCGGTTGTTTACTATGACCGGTCTGCTGACAGGATGCGCAGCCGGCGGCGCTCTCCGGTCGGTTTTCTTTATTGGACTCTGCCTGTTGATGATGGTGCCGATCGCGGATTTTCTGCCGATGTGTACCATCTGCGGGTCGAAGGTTCGCTCCCATTCTTCAGGATGATAAAGCAGAGCCTGGCGGGCAGGAACGGCGGCTTTTTCGCTCATTGTTTTTACTATAGCTGTCTGACTCTTGTAATTGTTCCAGGCTTCCGGATGATAGAATAT
>PMBW01000162.1 GCA_003153075.1 Dehalococcoidia bacterium
GACATAACATATATTATGCGCCCCAACAGTCTCCGTGTCTATATAGTAAGTTGACATAAGCATACTGGTTTGAAGGGAAATTATGCTGGGTTAGCGTCGGTCCGGAACAAATCCCGGATCGGCGTCGGTTCATTTTGATATTCTTTCTACAGTTTTTTTGGGGGCGACCCTACCGCATAAGTCATTTTGTTTGTCGTACAAAATATCAAATATATACATGCTTATAAGTATTATACTCAGAATAACCATTGCGTCATTATAATCATGACAACAACAGTAAATTGTAAAATTTGGAGAGTTTACAAAAAAATATGAAATAAAAATGTAAATGGTAATTTATATTTTTAGTGATAATATTATGTTAACTAAGTATATCCCGAAATCTTTTACCCCATCGGTTACTTTTTTACACTGTTTGAAAAACCGGTAAAAAACGAAAATATGTCAGGTCGAAAAGACCATAGGAGGTATGAATATACCTAAAAGTGCGTTAAAAGGCCTAAATTTCGATTACAGAGCGTCGTAGCTTCAATATTGTGCCTGAAAGACGGTTTTCTTCGGTAAAAGCTGAACAACCCGCGCTAATAAACCGGCAAAACCCCATTTCTTGACCGCCGAAATAAAAAACATGTTTTCATCAACATCGGTCTGATTGCTTAATAAATATTGCAAGGCCTCTTCTTCGTTCCAGTTTCTGTCTTTCCCTAACGCCACATCAATTTTATTCAAAACGGTAATTTTCGGTTTTTCAGTAAGGCCCAGGTCTTTCAGTATATTTTCCACCGCGTGATTTTCTTCTGCGGCATAAGGCGAAGAAAAATCAATGATGTTCAATAAAAGATCGGCTTCTTCCAATTCTTCCAAAGTTGCGCGAAAAGCCTTAATAATATTCGGCGGCAATTTACGGATAAAACCAACGGTATCGCTTAATAAAGCGAAATTACCGTCCGGTAATAATATCCGGCGAGTTGTCGGATCGAGGGTTGTAAAGACTTTGTTTTCACTGGCAACATTAGCGCGGCTGAGCGCATTCAGCAAAGTGCTTTTACCGGCGTTTGTATATCCCACCAGCGCAATAATCGGGATGCCGCTTTTATGACGGCGCTGCCGGTACAAATAGCGCTGCTGGCTGATTTTATCTACTTCCGCGCTGAGGCGGTGGATTCTTTTCTCAATAAGTCTGCGGTCGGTCTCAAGCTGAGATTCGCCGGGGCCTCTTGTGCCGATACCGCCGCCCAATCTTTCCAGATGGCTCCATTGTCCCGCCAGGCGCGGTAATAAATATTGGTGTTGTGCCAGTTCAACCTGCAGTTTTCCTTCACGCGTCATCGCGCGCCTGGCAAAGATATCCAGGATCAAAGCTACACGATCGATCACTTTAACCTGAAAAGCCTCTTCCAGGTTCCTTTGCTGCACAGGCGAAAGCTCATCGTCGAAGACAACGGTATCGAAATGCAATTCATCCTTTAGAGCTACCATCTCATCGAGTTTACCCTTGCCTAGATAAAGCGCTTTCGTCGGCATATCAAGACGTTGAATTGCCTTTCCGACAACCTCTCCGCCGGCTGATTTTACCAGTTGTGCCAGTTCATTCTGGGAAGCTTCCGCAGACACGATCTGTACGCTTTCTTTTGTAGCTACGGTGATCAGAAATGCCCGTTCAGATTGGGTTTTGGTCGAAATTATTTCTTTTTTAATGGTATTCTCCGATATAGTACAAACATTATGTCAAGTACAATCCCATTCGAGATGTAAAACTAAGGCCAGAACAAGGCCTGCGCCTGTTTATTCAGGTCGGCGCGGAAATCAGGATGCGCTACGGCGATCAGCTCCATTGCCCTTTCACGGTGGGTTTTTCCACGTAGCTTGGCAATCCCGAATTCGGTGACTACGATATCGGCTAATGTTCGCGGTACTGTCACCATCGAGCCTTCTTTTAACATCGACACAATGCGTGATATTTTTCCGCCGCGGGCCGTTGCTTGCATTGTGGTGATGAATTGCCCACCTTTCGATAGTTGCGCGCCAATGGCAAATGTGAGTTGCCCGCCGGGACCGCTGAGTATAGACGGCCCAATGGATTCCGCCGCTATCTGTCCGGTCAAGTCAACCGCGACTGCGGCATTGATCCCGGTGAAATGATCGTTAGCAGCAACGTTCCTGGGATCCAGCACATATTCGGCGTCGTACAGCTCGAACATAGGATTCCCGTCTACAAATTTCATATCTTCTCCGCTGCCGCCGAGCGCAATCGCCACGACTTTACCGGTATTACAGGTTTTTCGCTTGCCGTTGATCACGCCTTTACGAACCAATTTGATGATGCCATGTGGTGTGGTTTCGGAATGCCAGCCGAGGTCAGTTTTCTTATCTAATATTCCATTCACACCGGCTACGCATTCCGCCGCCGAACCGACGCCTATCTGCAGCGTGTCGCCGTCCTGGATCAGGCTCCCGACGAGTTCGGCAATACTGCTTTCTTCTTTGCCGATTTCAATTGCTTTTCTACCCAGCTGGTCAGCGCTGCCGGCCTGTTTTTCAACCAACGCCGCTTCTACAAAATAGTCGATTTCCGACACTTGGATGCTGTTATCGCCGAACGTATGGATAAAACCTTTGTTTATCTCCGCAATCACGATTTTCGCATTCTGTACGGCCTTCTTTTTTCCCCATACGGAAGAGCCGAAACTACAGTAGCCTTTTTCATCCGGCGGAGAGAGTTCGATCAGCAAAACATCCGCTTCGCCGACCTGGGGGTTCTGCGGGGTGATGCCGATCAGGCTGCCGGGGACAAAATCACAATGCCGGGCTGCCATTAAATCCCGCGCAATTGGCCGGACATAGCTGATTTCCAGATGGAAGTTCGCTTCCCAATCGTGGTGATACCAGCCGAAATCCAGCGAAGGGGTACGCATGAATATTTTTACGT
>PMBW01000035.1 GCA_003153075.1 Dehalococcoidia bacterium
TCCGAAGTCCTTTTATGCCATGTGCTTAAAATCAACCGCGCGCAGTTGCTTAGCGAACCTGAGTGTGAGTTGCCGAAACGGCACGAGGATACCTTCAAGACCTTCATCAAACGGCGTATCAAAGGTGAACCCCACGCCTATATTACCGCCCACCGCGAATTCTACGGGCTGGATTTTGAAGTTGATAAGCGGGTTTTAATTCCGCGTCCGGAAACTGAATTGCTCGTCGAGCAGGCAATCAAAAAGGCCGCAGATTACTTCAGTCCGGTCATTGTCGATATCGGCACCGGCAGCGGCGCCATTGCTATTAGCCTCGCCAAACACCTTCCTCACGCGCAAATCTACGCCGTCGATATTTCTAAAGCAGCGCTCAAGCTGACCGCGCGTAATTGCCGGAGGCACCAGGTCGAAGACAGGGTGACTTTGCTGCGCGGCGATCTGCTGGAATCCGCTCCCGCGGAAGTTGACATAATCGTCGCCAATCTGCCTTATGTTCTTACTGCCGAGGTGCCGCAAGTGACCACCGCCGGTTTCGAACCCGGTCTGGCGCTGGACGGCGGCGCGGACGGTCTGGATCTAATTAAAAAACTTTGCGTACAGGCCAAAGACAAATTACGCCCTGCCGGGTGCCTGCTGCTGGAAATCGGGCAGGGACAGGATAAGGCAGTCTGCGAAATACTGCATGTGCTCTATCCCGCCGGAAATGTTGAATGTTTACCTGATCTCAGCGGTATCAAGCGGGTAATTAGTTTGACATTAGTCGGGTAATGCCTTAATTATTCAGCAATCAAGTATCAAGATTAATATCCATTCTGGCAAACTCAGCTAATATTCAATTTTTTCTTGATTATTTATCTCCCAACTCGCTACTGACAACCGGCAACTCGCAACTCATCGTAGCCTTTACTTGACGCTGAATCTGATTTCAGTCAAAATTTACTCAGCTGCCCCATTGCTCCAATATCATCGATACCCAAAGGATAAAACCAAACCAATGGACATGATCGTCTGCGTAAAGCAGGTCATTGACCCGGAAGCGCCCCCGGCTCGTTTTAGAATCGATCCGGAGACAAATTCCGCGGTGCCCCCATCCGGGTTTCCGCCGGTCATCAGTACTTTCGATGAGCACGCCGTTGAAGCTGCGTTGCGGATCAAAGATCTCCACGGCGGCAAAATTACCATCCTCAGCCTGGGTGCCGGCCTCCTCAGAGAGATCGTGAAAAAACCCCTTTCGATGGGCGCGGACGAGCTGATCCTGCTGGAAGACCGGGCCTTTGACGGTGGCGACAGTTGGACGACGGCTTACGCTTTGGCCGCAGCGATTAAGAAGATCGGGCGGTTCGACCTGATTTTCTGCGGACGCCAGGCTGCCGACTGGGATTCCGGTCAGGTTGGTATCGGTATTGCCGAAATGCTGGGACTGCCGCAGGTGACGCTGGCCCGTAAAGTTGAAGCTGCGGACGGTAAGATCACCGTTGAGAGAGTAACCGCGTACGGTTATGAAGTGGTCGAAACCGCCGCGCCGGTGTTAATTACCGTCAGTAACGAACTCGGCAAGCCGCGTTATCCCACCATCAAAGGTATTGTGGCTGCTAAACGCAAAAAGCCGGTTATCTGGACGCCATCGGATATCGGTCTGGATGCCGCGCAAGTCGGCGCTGCGGGCCGCCGCACACAGATGCGTAAAATCTTCCAGCCGGTGCATGAAGGTAGATGTGAAATGATTTCCGGCGGGAACGAGGCTGACGCCGGGGTAAACCTGGCGAAAAAGATGGCACAGGCCAAATTGCTTTAAGCAGTTTCAATTGGAATACAAAACAATGATTGAACATACTGGTGTGTTGATATTCGCCGAGGCGGTTGACGGTAAGCTGGCCCCGATCACCCGGGAACTCCTGGGTATCGGCCGTAAGCTCGCTGATGACCTGCGGGAAGACCTTTCTGCTCTAGTCGTTGGCAATAGTGTGGCAAATGTTGCCGATGAAGCGATTGCTTTTGGCGCGGATAAGGTTTACCTTGCCGAAGATCCGCAGTTGCAAGATTACAGCACTGATTCATATACGGCTGTTGTCGAAAAGACGGTGAAGCTGATTAATCCCCGGATTTTACTGCTGGGACAGACTGACATCGGACGCGACCTTGCGCCGCGGGTTGCTTTTCGGTTAAGCACTGCCGTCACCATGGACTGCGTTGCGTTGGAGATCGAAGCGGCGACAAAATTGTTATTGCAGACCAAACCGGTTTACGGCGGCAATGCGCAGGCTGTTTATACTACAAAAACTTTCCCGCAGGCGGCGACCGTCCGCGCTAAAGCAATGACAGCGCTGACTCTGGACTACGCCAGAAGAGGCGGGGTTGTGAAAATAGATGCCGGGCCACACGGGGCTGATGTCAGGACCTGGGTGGTGCGGAAAGTCGTCCAGGAAGTTGAGGGTGTCAAACTGGAAGACGCATCAGTGATTATTTCCGGTGGCAGGGGTATCGGCGGGCCGGAAGGATTCAAACAACTGGAAGAACTGGCTAAGGTATTGAAAGGCGCACTCGGCGCCAGCCGTCCGCCGTGTGACAGTGGTTGGGTTAAGGATACTCTTCAGATCGGATTGACCGGCAAGATTGTTGCGCCGGATGTTTATATTGCGGTGGCGATCTCCGGCACCGGCCAGCACCTTGCCGGGTGTTCCGGAGCCAAAAACATCGTGGCCATTAACCGCGATCCGGAAGCGAACATTTTCACCGTAGCGCGCTTCGGCGCCGTCGGCGACTGGCAGAACGTACTCCCGGCTTTTCAGAAAACAGTGGAGGAGTTGCAGGAGAAACAGCAGTAACCGGTTGCGAGTCCTGAGTTTCAAGAGGAATAGTGAATAGCTATCCTCCCTTTCGCAAAAGGCTATAGTCACTGAGGCACGAACGGGAGAGATTGAGAGGGATTTTTTCGTTCCAATAATTATTCGCTGTCAATATACGATACTAATATCTTTCCAAAAAATACATTCCAACCACCTTTATCATTCCGTGCCTGATACTGAATCCATAATATTCGCTGGGTTCCCGCGAAGGCGGGAATGACAAATTGGTTTTCCTTGACACTCTCACTGCACATAGGTGTATACTGAATTAGGACGCGGG
>PMBW01000281.1 GCA_003153075.1 Dehalococcoidia bacterium
TCACCCAAACCCGTCTATTTACTACTTGACGACGGCAAAGCTGAGTTAAAAGACGCCGCCTATCTATGGGGTAAAGACTCCTACGAAACAGAAGATATCCTGATGGCTGAATACAAGGATTCCCGGGTGATCTGCATCGGCCCGGCNNTGGTTGCCCGCGGCACTCACGAAGTGGCGATTGCCGATAAAGAAACTGCCCGGACCATCGTCAAAGAATATATTAAAACTTCACAGTCGGGAGGTTTCATCAGAAAGGACGCTTCCGACCAAGCCCATAAATACGGCACTAGTCGGACTACTTATAATTCAGCGCACAGCGGCGATGCTCCGGTCAAGAACTGGGGCGGGGTCGGTGTGGTGGATTTCCCAGACCGCGCCGGCATACACCATGATGTTTTCGCCGCCCGTGTGGAAAAACTGCATAGTTGCTGGCATTGCCCGATCGGTTGTAAAGCCATTCTCAGGGCAGGAGAGGGTGAATACCGGTATGAGGCCGGAAGCCACCGCCCCGAATATGAAGCGATGACCTCATTCGGCGCACTTTGTCTTAACAATAATCCCGATGCGATCATTATGGCTAATGACATTTGTAATCGCGCCGGATTAGATGCCATCTCCTCCGGTTCGATTATCGCATTCGCCACTGAATTATACGAAAAAGGAATTATCACGATCAAAGATACCGACGGTATTGACCTGAAGTGGGGCAACCATCAGGCCATGGTGGCCATGACCGCAAAACTGGCCAACAGGGAAGGAATTGGTGATATACTGGCGAACGGCGTGAAACGCGCTGCTGAGATCATCGGTCAGGGCTCCGAGCAATTCGCCATCCATATCGGCGGACAGGAAGTGGCGATGCACGATCCCAAGATGCTGGGAAGGGGTCGTTTATCCAGCCCGGCTGCCCGTTACCTGTTGGACGCCACGCCCGGGCGGCACACCGTTCTCTTCGGACCGCATAGTTTTATCGATACACACTTTCTTAATGTAACCGGTTTGTGCCATTTCGGACGCTGGCCGGAATATGAGGAGCTACTGACCGCCGTTTTCAAAGCGGTTACGGGTTGGGACTACAGCTGGACAGATATGAAAAAGACCGGTGAGCGTGTTGTAAATATGCGGCATGTCTTTAATCTGCGCGAAGGCATCTGCGAATTGAAATGGCCGGTCAATCCCAGACTGATCGGCAAACCACCGCAGACCGCCGGGCCGCTGGCCGGCGTCACCGCCGATATCGAGGCGCAGATTTACTGGGGGATGGGTTTTCTGGACTGGGACCGCTTCACCACCAAACCGAGTAAAGGGAAGCTGATCTCGCTGGGCGGTATGGACGACGTCGTGAGAGACTTATACCCATAAATTGTTACCTACCATCAGCTGATATATAAATATTGAGGAGTTATTATAATGGCAAAGATCGTACTTATCGGCGCCGGCAGTCACTCTTTTGCGCGATATCTTATCTCGGATTTGCTGTCGTATCCTGAACTTAGAGATAGCACAATTGTCCTGATGGATATCCAAAAGGAAGCCTTAGATCTTATCGCGGCATTCGCGAGGAACCTGGTTAAACAGTACGGCTTTCCGACAAAAATCGAGTCCACGACAAACCGGCGTGAAGCATTGGATGGCGCGGATTACGTTGTCGTTACAATCCAGGTCGGCGGGAGAAGGCAGGCAGCGCGCGATATTAACGACAAGTACGGAATTGAAGACGGGTCAAATGGTGTATTCAACGGCCTGCGCCAGATACCCGTTATTTTAGACATTTGCCGTGACATGGAAGAACTTTGTCCGGATGCCTGGCTTCTGGAATATTCAAACCCGGTACCGACAATCTGCTGGGCTGTGAATGACTATACGCGGATAAAGAATGTCGGATTATGCCACAGTGTGCAAGCGACATCCTATGAACTCGCCAGATACATCGGTATACCGTATAAGGATATCGAAGTACCGGAAGGAGCGTATTTCCCGCATTTCGGCCATCTGCCGCAGGAGGAGTTTAAAGACATCACATATTGGGTGGCAGGTATAAACCATATGGCCTGGTTCCTGGAATTTAAGTGGAAGGGAAAAGACGCCTACCCCCTTTTGAGAGAAAGATTTAAAGACCCCGCGGTGTATTCCGGTCCTGATGCGCACTGGGATGGTCCGGATGTCGTCCGTGCCGAGATCTTCAAAACATTTGGTTATTTTAACACTGAGGCGAGCTCCATTGTGGCGCACATGGTTCCTTATTTTTTCAAGAGGAACCGGCCGGAATTATTTGAACGGTACAAACTGGTGACCCCACAAATGCGCGCCGAGGATATTAAGCAGCTTGATAAGACCAGAAAAGAGCTGGATAACGGATTTGGATCTCAACTTGATCGTGGTATTAAATTCCCAATCTTGCGCAGCACTGAGTATTGCGCAACGATAATCCACTCGATTGAAACAGGTACCCCTTCGCGGATCAATGGTAATGTGAAGAATAACGGCCTCATTACCAATCTGTCACAGGGATGTTGCGTAGAAATGCCGTGCCTGGTTGATGACAAGGGAATCCACCCCTGCCTAGTCGGGGATTTACCTCCCCAACTGGCTGCCCTGAATCAGGCGAACATCAATTCTCAAGGAATGGCGGTTAAAGGCACTGTTGAGAAAGATAAAACTAAAATTTTACAGGCGGTCCTGCTCCACCCATACACCGGCGCAATGCTGACCATAGATGAAACACGGCAGATGGTTGACGAACTGTTCCTGGCCGAAAAAGACTACATAAAAGACTTCGAATCAGCAGTCTGATAATGTATTGAGGATCTTTCAGCTTTTGGTGTTTGGCATTAGCGATACGTTGACCTAAACCGCGCGGTGTTTGACAAAGCATAAAACCCGATGTTATACTGTCACTTAATTTGTATCTATTCTATAGTGAATACCATATGAAATACTAAATGGAATAAATAGTAGATGTCTTATTGAATATTCGATAGTCGGAGGACGATATAGATTGATTAAATATACTTGAATTATTGATATATTATTTAGTTTTTAATGTGCCTGATACGTAGTCAGTTAAAATTCACCGCGGTATTCAGTTCAGGATACGATAAAATTTTTATTTTGCGGAATTCATCTTTATAACAGGAGATATCAATGAAAAGAAAGGCTGTCTGGACAGTATTAACCGGTATCGTATTAACATCTCTGGTTTTGGTATCTTGCGCCACTTCTGCAACAACTTTAACCCAGATGACATCGCAGAACACTAATATCAATCCGCCGGTTTCTAAAACAACGTCCACGGTTGCTACCGTTTCCACTTCTTCAACAACTACCACTGCCAAGGCAAAAGGAAATTGGTGGGATAGTATAGGAAAACCGAAATACGGTGGAGCGATCACACTAAGAATTAACCGGGATATCGCGAGTTTTGACCCCTACCAGGGCGAAATACCGCAACAAATATTCACCGCATGGCTTGAACAATTATTTGCGCCAAGTTGGACAATGGATCCGTCAGTACAACCATATCAAGGCCAATTTGTTCCTAATAGCCAGGAGGCCGGCCATCTGGTAGAAACCTGGGAGTTTTCCTCACCGGGAACACTCGTTCTGCACATCCGTAAAGGAATGCACTGGCAGAACATACCGCCGGCTAACGGCCGTGAGTTTGTTGCCGATGATGTGGCTTTTCACTATGACCGGATGCTGGGCCTGGGGCACGGCTTTACTAAACCCGCACCGCTTTGGGCTTCAGTCGCGGTATGGAAATCGGTGATATCAGTGATCGCCACTGACAAATATACCGTAGAAATGAAATGGAATACACCTAACCCGGAGTTTGCAACGGAGAACCTGCAGGCGCAAGGCGCTGGTGTAACAGTTGAGAATCCGGAAGCAGTAAAGCTGTGGGGAGACCTTAATGACTGGCGTCATGCCCTGGGCACCGGACCTTTTATATTAACGGATTTTGTTTCAGGAAGTTCGGCTACAATGGTCAGGAATCCNNAAGTATCTGATCATTCCTGATGATGCTACGACAATGGCAGCGATGCGCTCAGGCAAGATTGACATCCAGGATGGCATACAATGGCAGCAGGCGCAATCGATCAAGAAAACAAATCCTGAAATTTTACAGGTACCTTATCCGAGCACCGGCGGCACTTCCCTGGACCCGCGAAATGATATGAAACCATTTAATGATATCAGGGTCCGAAAGGCATTACAGCTGGCAGTAGACCTGCCGACAATAGCGCAGAGTTACTATGGAGGTAATGCCGATCCGTGGCCCATGCCGTACACCTCATCTTACATGAAAGACGGGTGGGGCTTCCCCTATCCCCAGTGGCCGCAAGACCTGAAGGACGAATATGCCTATAACCCGGCGGCAGCCAAGAAGCTTTTGGCGGATGCCGGCTATCCCACCGGTTTTAAAACTAACCTGGTGGCAGATGCTGCGGGGGATATCACCTTGATGCAGGTAATCAAATCTTACTTTGCTGATATCGGGGTGGACATGGAAATCCGGCCGCTCGATACCGCATCTTTCTCCGCTTTTGTGGTAACCGGCCACAAGAATGACGGGCTAGCTTATCGACCCGCTGCATCACTCGGTTTGAGCTATTATCCGCTCAGACAGTTTACCCGGCTGCAGACGGGAGCTTCGTCTAATCCCGCGATGATCGCCGATCCTGCTTTTGATGCTTTCTACCCCAAAGCGCTGGCGGTGACTACCCCGGATGACCTGAAAAAGGTGCTGAAAGATTGTAATGAATACGTCGCAAGGCAGCATTACGTTGTGTCGGTGCTGCAACCTTTTGTCTTCGGCATCTGTCAGCCGTGGATTAAGGGATATAACGCTCAGGGCAGCGCAGTGACCGGATCATCAGGCCCCTTGTTCCTTTATTTTTGGGAAGCAAGATTTTGGATTGATCAGGATCTGAAAAAGAGCATGGGACACTAAACCCAAAATTAATACTTGATAACATCAATATTACGTTCACATCAGGAAAATGTGAATGTTGTGTAATAACATGATACAATATAAAACTGCGATGTAAATCTATGCCTGGATGAAATATCGCCATGGTTTTGTGCTGCAGTAATGATACTTAAGACGTTATAAATGATGTAATTACTATTAACGGAGGAGAAAAGAAATGTTTCTTTTAACAACGGTAGTATATCCACCCGATAAATCGATAAGAGTAGCGAAGAAGTTCACCGAGATTATGGCCAGACCGTTACCACCCTTCATGAAGCGTTTGTATACATTTGGGAATTCCAAAATTGACCCGGGTGTCAAAGTGCTTCAGCTTTTTGAAGTAGACGATGCTAAGGTAACGGAAGGTATAATCGAGGTTACCAAGCAATGCGTGCAGTTCAATGAAATTGAAGATTTCAAATATGAAATTGAGACTATGCTGCCGCGGGCGTTCCGGGAGTAACCGTCAATAAAGGAAAACCCCCGGCAATATTGTTTACGATATCCGTATGATATAATATTAACTTGACATAATTATATAATCAAACTTATATTAAAGGATGTAAGAAAAATGCCGACTTATATGTACGTTTCTGCCTCAGGCGATGATAAAATCCTGATTTTTACTTTAGACCCGAAAACGGGGAAGCTTAAAACCCACGGGGAAGCGGCAGTAACCGGCAGCCCGTCTAATCTGGTGGTTGATCCGAGCGGTCAATACATGTATGTGGCACGCAAAGGCACCAAAGAAATCTCTTCTTTCCGCAGAAATAAGGAGAATGGAGATCTATCATTCATAGGCACAATACCGGTAGAAGCAGAGCCAGGTTTCCTGGCAACGGACCGAAAAGGTAAATATTTGTTCGTAACCTATTTCTGGGTGGGAAAAGTAGCTGTCTACCCAATCGATAACAAAGGTGTTGCAGGCGTTCCCCCGGTAGAAATGATTGATACCGCCAAAGGAGTACACTCCGTTGAGACTGACCCTTCCAACAAATTCGTCTTCTATCCCCATATCGCGGTTATTGGACCTAATCTGATCCTGCAGTTCAAGTTTAATGAGACCACCGGTCATCTTACCCCCAACACACCGGACAGGGTAATACCGGAAGAAGGTGTCGGTCCGCGGGATTACTGCTTCCACCCTAAAATGAATACCGTGTATTTCTGTAATGAAGAAGGGAGCAGCGTAACTGTATACCGGTTGGATACTGCTGCAGGGACTTTAAGCGCTTTGCAAAGTATTTCGACAATACCGGACAGTTTCAAAGAGAAAAACCGCTGCGCTTTAATTCATATCACACCCTCCGGAAAATCGTTGTATGTGGCAAACCGGGGGCATAACAGCATCGCCTGTTTTTCCGTAGACGAACATAATGGCTTGCTGACAACAATCGGACAAGTACCGACAGAACCGGAAACACGGGCATTTAGTCTTGATCTTGCCGGGGATTTCCTGTTTGCTGCCGGTGAAAAATCCGGAAGGCTACTATCCTACAGGATAAATAGACAGACAGGTGAATTAATACCGCTGGATGTTTATTCCGTAGGCAAAGCGCCATGGTGGATAATGCCGACGAAATAGCGTAATACCGATAAATATAAAAAATTCAATATCATTTAAAGTGATGTAAACTTTAAAGAGGAATAACGGTACTGCCAATCCTTCCTGATAAGGATTACCACATCCTTGCTAAACATGTAATGATCAGCAAATGACCGAAAGGTTCGTGTTAAAAATAAGGAGGGTTAAATGAAAAAGGGAGCTATCTGGACGTTGCTCGCTTCTCTCGTGGTGTCATCGCTCGTTATCACGTCATGCGCTACTTCAACTTCAGCCACGACCACGAAAACCACAACGACTACGACTACTTTCGTTTCTACAACGGCAAGCACAACACTT
>PMBW01000039.1:0-179 GCA_003153075.1 Dehalococcoidia bacterium
GAAGGTTTACCGGAACTGAGAAAAACGATCGCTAACTGGTATCAGAAGCGTTTCGGTGTTGCCCTTGATCCCGACAAAGAAGTGGCTCCGTTGATCGGTTCCAAAGAGGGTATCGCGCACATTGCTTTGTGCCTGTTAAATCCGGGTGATATTGCGCTCATTACCGACCCTGGATATCC
>PMBW01000039.1:184-2918 GCA_003153075.1 Dehalococcoidia bacterium
GACCTGCAATTTTTTAACAAAGCCGTTGCATTCGCGAAAAAGCATCGTATCTGTATCTGCCATGACGGCCCTTATTCTGAGGTGGCATTTGACGGCTACACTCCGGCCAGCTTTTTACAAGCACCGGGCGCGAAAGAAGTAGGCATCGAGTTCCATTCCCTATCAAAAACTTATAATATGACCGGCTGGCGTATCGGTATGGCTGTGGGTAATGCCGAAGCGATCAATGCGCTGAAAATAATCAAATCCAATATCGATTCCGGTATCCCGCAGGCAATTCAGTATGCCGCGATTGAGGCACTGACCGGACCGCAAAATTGCATCAAAGAGCATAACGATGTCTATCAGCGGCGCCGCGACCTGATCGTCGACACACTGAATAAAATGGGACTTGAAGCAAAGATGCCGAAAGCCAGCCTTTATATCTGGGCGAAGGTTCCCAATGGCTACACCTCCGTAGAATTTACCAACGATTTGCTGGATAAAGTGGGCGTTGTGGTTACGCCGGGTGTTGGTTACGGCCAAAACGGCGAGGGGTATATCCGACTTTCGCTGACTATTGCGGACGCTTCTTTACTGAAGGGGCTTTCTCGCATGGCCCAGTGGCATGACGGTAAAAACATCCTCAGACCGAAGAAAGTATAAGCCCCGATAAAGGTATTAATTCGGCAATTCTAACAGAGTGGGTACTTTACAAGTATCCGCTTTGTTTTTATTATATACTTAAGATTAGTTCATACTATTTTATTTGACGCCCCTATCTTCCGGTGTTAGCATTACGTTATATATAGTATCCGACCTTGGCCCAAATGAGAAAAACCGGAATCAAGGAGATACTGATGAAAAAACTGATACTCCCCGCTGTGATCGCTCTGATTATTGCCTGCCTGCTGATAACCGCCGGATGCGCCTCTTCGGCAACTTCGGGTTCGGCCGGTAATTCAGGGAAAACGTATGTCCCTGCGCCGAATGCTGCTCGAGGCGGGGTTGCCGTTCCTACCGTTACAACGCAATTAGTAACTACGACTATGGTTAACGGTAAAGATGCGTCTTCCGGGTTTTCCAGCACAGGACAATTATATGCTCCAGATATCCAGCGGATGATCGTACGCACCAGTAATATGACAATTGTTGTCAGTGATATACCTTCCGCGCTGGACAAGATCGTGAAACTGGTGGCCGATATAAACGGTTATGTTGTTAATTCTAATCAATGGAAGGACAACGGTTCTCTGTTGGGGACGATTTCCATTCGGGTGCCCGCGGAAAAATTCGATAGCGTGATGTCATCGTTGCGGGGCATGTCTGATGAGGTTACCTCGGAAAATACGTCGGCGCAGGATGTTACCCAGGAATACACCGACCTGACTTCAACGCTGAAGAATCTCCAGGCAACCGAAGCGCAATTACTGGAGATCATGAAAAAAGCAACAACTGTAACGGATATCCTGGCTGTGCAAACTCAACTAACCACCACCAGGGGACAAATTGAGACCACCAAAGGGCGCATGCAGTATCTGGAACAGACTTCCGCCACGTCTCTGATATCCATCTCTTTAACTCAGTCCAAAATGAGTGTTAAGCTGACTGCCGTCAATGGCCGTAACGTCACCGGCGGGGAAAATGTTACTTTTAATGCCGAAGTATCCGGCGGGTTCGCGCCGTATAATTACAAATGGGATTTCGGCGATAAGGCTACGAGCACGGATGAAACCCCGGCTCATGCCTATGGTGCAGCGGGCAAATTCACTGTGACATTGACTATCACCGATGATAAAGGTAACACTGCTAACGATACCAGAAGCGATTATATTACTGTCCAGTCCGGTTGGAACATCGGGCATGTGGCCAAGAACGCCTGGTCCGGTCTGGGCGTAGTGTTCCGCGCGATCGTGAATATTCTTGTCGTCCTCGCAGTATTCAGTCCGGTCTGGCTGATTGGCGGCGGTATTGTCTGGTGGTTCGGATTCAGAAAAAGAGCGAAGAAAACCTGATAGAATAGTTATTAAGGCATCAGGGAGGGGCTAATGGCCAGGATTCACGTGATCACCGACAGCACCTCTGATATTCCGGCTGAAATGGCTGCTGCGCTGGACATCAAAGTTGTCCCGATATACATCCGTTTCGGAGAACGGGTGTATAAAGACGGTCTGGATATTTCAAACGCAGAGTTTTACCAGAAGCTTGTTGATTCCTCAGTGCAGCCGGCTACTTCCCAGCCCACACCGGAAGATTTTGCCTCTTTTTATTCTCAATATTGTGATAAAACCGGTGGTATTATCTCCGTTCATATCTCTTCGAAGATCAGCGGTACCTATAACTCTGCTTCCCTGGCGAAAAAAATGATGCGGAGCAATTGCCCTATCGAAGTGATCGATTCCACATTCAATTCCGCCGGCGCGATGTTGGTGGTGATGGAAGCTGCGCGCCAGGTCAAAGCCGGCGTTAGCTTCGAAACCGCAGTATTAAAAACCCGTCAGGTTATCGGTCAGATTCACATGCTTGGTATCTTCAGCACAATGAAATACCTTGCCCGCAGCGGACGTGTCAGTAAGACTCTTGCCAGAGCTGCCAGCATCTTGAACGTGATGCCGCTGCTGACTTTTCATGATGGTGAAATAGTCCGGGCAGGACTTGTGCGCAGCTTTAATAAAGGAATGGACAGGTTAGTCGATTTTGTCAAAGCCAAAGGAAAAATTGAAGAGCTGGTCATTGTGCACAGCGCCATTCCGGA
>PMBW01000234.1:0-208 GCA_003153075.1 Dehalococcoidia bacterium
GGATTTTAGTAAGGTAGCTTAAATTATTGTAATGTTTTTAGTGTCCTGAACTCTTCTTTAAATTTGTATCGATCCAGAACCGGGCAGAGTAGAAACCGATCCAGAGCGCGCCGGTGCCTCCTCCCAAAGCGGAGACGGAGAACGCCTGGCCGTTGTACCCTTTCAGCCACGGCTGATATAGAGCAAAAACGTTCGGTGTGCAGAGGGA
>PMBW01000234.1:307-460 GCA_003153075.1 Dehalococcoidia bacterium
CGGCGGGAAAGAGAAGCCGATAGAGTTGTTGTAGGCCAGCTGGTCGTGTTTCTTGGCGCGGACCATCGTGTTCCAGGTAGCGAAATCGTAGGTGGTGATGGTCATGTCAATACCGACCGCGGCGTAGTATGATTTAACGATCTGTAACAGATC
>PMBW01000234.1:466-1308 GCA_003153075.1 Dehalococcoidia bacterium
TACATGGAGGTCATCGTGGAAGGGGTAGGCGGGCAAGAACCCTGATAGAAGGTAGCAGCAATGGTCGGCAGGTCGATTGCCATTTGCATTGCGGTGCGGACTTTGATGTCGGTGAAAGGCTTCACGTCATTTTTCGGGTCGATGCTGGGCGTGCCGCCCGGATACGTTATGGATAAAATATCAGGATTTGTTTTCTTTACCTGCTGGGCGTTGGTCATGTTGATATTGTCCATGACATCGATCTTGCCGGTGCGTAAAGCAGCCAGCGAAGTAGCATCATCAGGAATAATGAGCACTTTGAGTTCATCGATATAAGGTAGTTTGTTCTTAGGGTAGCGCTCATCATAGCCAAAGTAATCAGGATTCTTGATTAATGTCGCGGAAGCGCTGCTGACAAAATCTTTCCAGATAAATGGACCGGAACCAATGCACTGCCGCCAGTCAGTTAACTGCGGATTAGAGGCGTTTGTATAGGCTTTAATTGTCTCAGGAGCCTCAAAATATTCGTCGCTGCCGCCGCCCTGCAGGGTTTCGGTAATGGATTCTTCGCTGACACCCGCAAATTTGAAAGCGACAGTGTATTTATCCAGCGCGACGACGGATTTCATGCTTTGCCAGATGGTGGCTGCGGCATAATAGGGACTGGGAGCGGTATAGCCGTGTCCCCAACCCATCCTGCGGTCGTAATGAAATACGATGTCATCCGCTACTAATTCGCGGCCGGTAGAAGGTGGGACATTCTGCCAGTGTACGCCCTGGCGCAGATGGACAACATAGGTCAGCGGGTCGGTGAATTCCCAACTGGTGCCCAGACAGCCGACCTCATAGTCGCTGGGGCGGAA
>PMBW01000234.1:1405-2736 GCA_003153075.1 Dehalococcoidia bacterium
GTTTTTGTGGTGGATGTAGAAGAAGTCGTCACATTTGTAGTTGTTGAAGTAGTAGTAGTTTTAGTAGTTGTCGTCGTTGTGGTGGTGGCATTATTACAAGATGCCAGGAGCATTGATGCCACCATGAGAAAAGTAAGTGTTATCCAGATAACTCCTTTTTTCAAAATTTCCTCCTTTTTTATAATATTACCCTCTGGACATTCATTGAGAATTCAGAATTAAATATCAATTGAATGCCAACACTCCTTAATAAAGCTGTTCATGCCATTTAGTTCGATTATTACGCTCTCAGATCAGGATATGGAAACTGTATTGACCAGGGGTTTGGAATGCTGCCACTAACCCGTAGTACCACGGATTCCTCCGGCAAGATCAGCCTTAATAAAATAATCACTGAAACTTGTCTTCACGTTTTCTCCGGTATTACACGATGGCAGTTTGTTTTCTGTACTGCAGCGCCATTTGTTATAGTTCACAAACGCCCGACCAATAATAATCCAGATGAACCTTCGTAAGGATATTAACCAGAAATTAGAACCATGCTACCATTCATTCCTTTGTTTGTCAATAGGGAACAGTCGGCAGACATCGGAATAAACAGCCAAATCTACATTAATGGTCTGTTTTTCTGTTCGATATGGTATAATCCGTATGGAAACTCCGAGCGAAGGATTCCAGTTATTATTGTTAAAAGGAAAATCATTAAAAATGAAAAAAATGAGTGCAGCCGAATCAAGCTTTAACTTATGGTTGTTAATAGGCAAAGTAAATCATTCCATCATGTTGATCAGGCAGAGAGAACTGAATCAACACCACATCCCCGTCCGTCAAACGCTTGTTTTATACACGATACAAGCGCTCGGTGATAAAGCGACTTTATCTGAAGTAGCCAGGCTTGTCGAGAGGGAGGTACATGTAGTTTCGCGGCAAGCGGTGAGCATGGAAAAAGACGGGTTAATAAAGAGAATTAAAAACACCCCGAAATCGAATCTCTTGAGATTAGAATTAACTGAAAAAGGCCAGGAGATGGTCAAAGTTGCCAGAGAGAGTGAGTCAATTAGCGAGATATTAGCATTCCTGACCGCGGGAGAACGGAAGCAAATGGAATTGATATTAAATCGAATATTAACCAGCGTGGAAAAGTACAACGTTGATTGACATTATAAGATACTTTAAAAACAAACGTTACGCGATAGCTGAACCATCGGTATGGAGGCAGCGCTCCTGTAGTTGACATAACTATTATTGTAAGCATTTCCAAAGGCATCCCCCATTGTTAATTCATAAAAATGCAAACGCCGGGTATCCAGTAAGAAACTAGTAGTGTTTAC
>PMBW01000010.1 GCA_003153075.1 Dehalococcoidia bacterium
TCACCTCTTTTGGAGCTATCAGCGGTAAGTTTCAGCTTTCAGCACTCTCTCCACCTGTGGGAGAGAGCCAGAGAGAGGGGATCATGGCTCCCAGCATGCCGCGATTTTATTTTCTGCGAAGCAGGGCAATGGCTTCTGCCACTTCTTTGCCTTTCGCTTCGATGATATCCAGTAATTCTTCCGGGGTTCTGGTGTCGGTGGTATCTTTGCGGTTGGGATTGACCGCTTTAATATCATAGTTTTTGGCTTCAATTTCTTGACGGGTAATAGTCCAACTGCGTTCGCTATCCGCACGGGTGGGAAGTAATTTCCGGAACTCCTCAAAGTTTGCCATGGTGAGAGGAGTTTTCTTACCGACTTTAATATCCGATAAATCGTAATACCAGATTTTTTCGGTGGGTTTGCCTTTAGTGAAGAACAAAAGATTGGCTTTAACACCTCCACCGGCTTGCTTGAAAGTACCGGCCGGCAAACTGAGGATGCACCACAAATCACAATCATCCAGCAACTTGCGTTTGGTCTGGACGAAAGCGGTTTCATTAGTGCGGAACAAGACACCTTCATCGATAACCATGCCGCAGCGGCCGCCGCGTTTTAGGCTATCAATAATATGCTGCAAAAAGAGCACCTGCGTAGCGCCGGTTTTATAGGCAAATTTGGTTTGCGCCTCTTTACCTTCTTTGCCGCCAAAGGGGGGATTGGTGAGAATAACATCAAACTGCGCGGGCGCGGCGAGATACAAACCGCCGTAGGTCTCCCCGCCGGTCAAAGTATTGCCGTGCCATAGATTAGGCTGGTCGATGCCGTGCAAAATGAGATTAGCTAGAGCGATGGGAAAAATCAAATTTTCTTTTTCCCGGCCGTAAAAGGTTTTCTGTTTGAGAGTTTCCACCTGTTCCGCTGTGGCGGCGATATTGCCATTGGACAAATATTCGTAGCTCTGGGCTAAAAATCCACCGGTGCCACAAGCCGGGTCATAGATGGTTTCGCCGTTCTGCGGATTAATAGCAGTGACAATAGCCCGGATAACTTCCCGTGGGGTAAAGAACTGGCCGCCGTCATTGTTCTTTTCGCCCATTTTCAGCAGCAGACCCTCATAAACCTGCGAAAGCAGGAAAACATGCGTATCATCAACCCCTTCATTACTGATGGTATGGACTTTATCAATAATATCCAGCAGGTTGCGTTCGGTATCAATGCGCACGTGGTCAACATCTGCCATGATTTCACTGATAACTTTCTGGCGGGGGGTGGCGCGGGGTTTTTCCCGCAAACCCTTGAGATACGGTAATAAATCCCCGTTGACAAAGTTTTTAAAAGCATCCAGCGTGCTGTTTTGCAGTTCTTTTCTTTTTGGCCCATTGGGGGCGGCCCAATCCTGCCAGCGGTAGGGATTTTTTAGTGAAGGCGTAAAATCAGCCCCAACTGCCTCTCCTTCTTCCTGCTCCTGCTGCTCACGCTCATCCAAAATGCGTAAAAACAGAATCCAGGTTAATTCCGGAACATATTGCAGTGCGCCAGCGCAATTAGAACGGCGCATAATATCACAAATGGATTTAACGGCACTATTAACAGATTGTTGAGTGCCCAGCATTTTACCATCGCCGTTTATTTTATGAATGGCCATGTTCATAAATCTCCGGAAAAAGCTTGCCGCAAAATGACGGCAGGCAAGCTATTAATTGTTTCAAGTTCTGTTTCCGCGGCGGCGCGGGCTTTTTCTACCGCCGCCATTTGTTCATTTAAAATTTGTGAAATACGTTTTTGTTCTGAAACGGGGGGAAGAGGAATTTTGATTTGGTGTATAAAGTCTCTTGTAAGCCCTTGAATAGTTGCTCCACGACAATTTTCGATAAGCAACGGAGTTATACTTGTTATATATCTTGCGGCAAATTCCGACATGATTTGTTCGCCACAAGTGAAAGGACTTAAATCTTGACTGGCACACACCAATTCAGACGCAATACCTACGCGACCAACTCTAGTTCTAGTGACAAACAAAATAGATCCGGGTTTACAAATGGCAGTTTTTCCGCTTTGTAACCCCTTTTGGGTTAAGAAGGCACGAGCATTTTCCCTTGAAATATAGAGTTTGGTGATATCAGCACCGGTTACAAAAGGTATATCCCCATTCCAATATTCAGGTTTTTCTTTGGCTGGTGTACCACCGGAATCAAATTTCCCAACCTCATCAAGGCGTACCCATCGCCAACTTTTCGGTAATTTATTTTCAGTCAATGTCATGCAATAAATACCTTTTCTTTAACCTTGTGTAATATTTCTACCGGTTTGCCGAATGCTTTCAATGCGGGCAACCCACCGGATTTAACCACTTCGGGGGTCTCGAAAATCTTGGGATTTTCCAGTTCATCCGTGCCGCCGCGGGCAAATTGCCCGGCCATGGCTTTGATAGTCAGCGCGGTGTTTGGTGGCAGCGTTTTCAGCCAGGCGGCATTTTTATAAGAAAATGCGTCGGCCCGTTCTACCCGCGTGCTGGGAGCCATGCCGTAACCCAGTTCCGCCATCACGTCATACAGATCATAAGCACGCATGTCTTCAAGTTCCCTTATCAGCAATGGGGCGCGACCGCCATCCGGCATAGCGCTCATTAATTGCTGTCGTTCCGCCGGTGAAGTCCAGTAATTACGGAAAGATTCCAGTGTGGGAGCAAGGGCGATGATTTTTTCAGCGAGTTTGGCTTTATATTCTTCCACGGTTACGGGCAGGGCTTTACCGTCCACCTGGGTAACGATGTACCGTCCGGCATCGGTGATGTGCACATCAAAACCTTCAACAACCACTATTTTTTCTCGAGGCGGCGGCGGCCAGTCGGGCGCTTTTTTCTCTTTGACTTGCTGATATTTCGTCCAGAAGTCCTTGCCGAAAAGACGAGTAGCATTGGTATAATCATACACCCGGAACATCAGTTTACCTGTGGGCGGGTCTATGCGGGTGCCGCGACCGACCATCTGATAAAAAGCAATCGGCGAACGGACATATTTAAAAAAGACGATATTACGCACACACGGCACGTCAACACCGGTGGATAATAAATCAACAGTAGCGGCAATAAAATGGTGGCGGGAGCCTCCGCGCAAATCCGCCAGATAGTCACTGCCGCTGTTGGCAGCGGTGCATTTAAAGGCATAGGATTCAAGGTGCGGCTGATTGTTTTTAGTACACCATGCGGTATATAAGTTATTCATGGTGGCGGCGACATCGTCGGCGTGGCGGTCGCGGGCGCAAAAAATGATGGATTTCTGTTCCGGGCCGCCGGTTTCCAGAAAGTAATTAAATAAATCCTGACACATGACCAAAACACGGTCGGGTAATAGCAATTTGGCTTCATAATCGGTCTTTTCGTATTTTTCACGGATTTCAGCGACGGATAATGGTAAGCCGGTATTGGCGTCTTTCGGCTGGTGAGCAATGATATCGTCCATGGTGAGGCCGGTATCATCCAGATTAACTCGCCCTTTCTGAATTTCGCAGGCGGCCAGATAACCATCTTCTATGCCCTGTGCCATATCATATTCATAAACTGGTTCGCCGAAGTATTTAATATTATCGGCGGAAACTTGCGCATCGGCCTGCGCTTCTTGAGTCCTTTCGCTGTAATCGATTTGCCGGGGGGTGGCGGTTAAACCGATTTGAATAGCATCCGGGTTGCGGGTCAAGACCTGCGACCATTTGCCCCAGGCGGAGCGGTGGCACTCATCAATGACGATATGGCTGAAATAATTTTCGGGATAGTTTTTTACCAAGAAACTGGCATCGGCATCGTCGGTATCCACATTTAAGGTCTGGTAGGTGGCAATGATAATGCGGGCGTTTTTCTCCGGTTTCCCGTTCAAGGCAGAGGCGGCGTTAGTGCCAAAAACATTGTGAAACGCACCTAATCCTTGCTTACGTAATTCATCACGGTCACAGACAAATAAAGCGCGTTTCAGTTGTCCGGCATCGGCAATACGTTTCAGGATATTAACCGCAATGAAGGTTTTACCGGAACCGGTGGCTAAAGCCAGAAGCGCGCGGTTTTCGCCTTTGGCAATTTTTTCAAAAACGGCACGGATGGCAGCATCCTGATAATAACGGCGAGCAGCTTCTCCGCCGGTATATTTCGTCAGTAACGGTTTAGCGGCTTCACTATCCAGTTTGAAACCATGTTTTTCTTCATAACGCGAGCGCAATTCGGCGGGGGACGGAAAGTTTTTAATTTTTTTCGCGTTGCTTGTGATTTGGGTGTGGCTGTCAAACTCCACGAACATATGTCCATTGGAGGAAAAAACATAGGGGACATTCAGCCGCTTGCTGCAAGCGTACAATTTGGCTTGCTCCAATCCGTGATTAGGCGGTAGGTTTTCCGCTTTCGCTTCAATTAACGCCACGGCAACTGGTTGAGAATCACTGTTGACTTTCACGCGCAGAACATAATCCACGCGGCCTTTGGCCTGCTTGAGGGCTTTGCCGCCTTCAATAACAATGGCACCGGCAGTTTCCTCGCGTTTGATTAGGTCTTCCGTCCAGCCGCATTCATGTAAAGCAGGATCGATTAATTTAGCCCTGGTATCAGATTCGTTAAGTGTCATTTTGTTGTCCGCTAAGTTTTAATATCCAGTGGATTCGTAATCGAATTTCTCTTGGGTTACGCCAATTCTATCACTCTGGAATGATTAAGACAAGTGGGGGAGAGAGGGTTGCGAGTGGTTAGTAGTGAGCAGCCCCCTCTCCTTGAGTCACAACGAAATACTTTTGGCGTTAAGCCAAAATGTACAGGGAGGGATAATGAACTCACCCTCAGGAGCCTTTGGCTTCTCTGTGGTCGTAGCCGTCGGCGGCGGCGAGGAGGAGAGCGGCGCTGATCAGAAAGTCGTCGTGGCCTTTGGCGGGGTCGACGGAAAAATTCATCGTCTGGTTTGCGCGGAACCGGCTTTCGGCGAGGTCGATTTCCGACCAGAACTGCTGGTATTCGGGGGAGCCGTCCGCGGCATACATCTTCAGCCGGCCGGAATTGACCGCCGCCAGGAGATTGAAGCCGAGC
>PMBW01000304.1 GCA_003153075.1 Dehalococcoidia bacterium
ATCTTTGCCCATAATCACCCGACGGGTGTCTGCGAACCCAGCAAGGCTGATAAAGATATTACCCGCGACCTGGTTTTCGCCGGGGGACTGGTGCAGATCAAGATCCTCGACCACCTCATCATCGGCAATAACCGCTATTTCAGCTTCGCCGGGGAAGGCCTGATCAGTCAGTATGAGATGGAGTTCCTGGGGCTGAAGATGAAGGGCGGGGGATAGATAAGTCTCCAAGGCGGAGTTTTTCTTCTATGTAGTAAATGGCAAATACTAAATACTAATTTCGAAATCCTAAACAAATTACAAATACTAACTGTAAAGTAATGCGCAGTAATTTCCAAATTTCTTTCAAGTATTCAATTTTTACGTTTAAAACACCTGCATATTAGAAATATCTTGACAGCCGTATTATAATATATGAACTATGATAAAAAAGTTCGAAAAAACTGTGGCCTGGGCGGGATTAGCATTTTTCTCATTATGTGTCCTTTATACTTATTTAGGATTGTGGTCGGCGGCCAATCCAGTCCCCAATTCCACAGGTGAGAACGGAGTATTTTTAGTTCTTCTCTACATTGGGTCTGTAGTTGGGTTAATTCCTATGCTGGTGGGCGGATTGGGGAGTAAACCTCGCTATTTCTGGCTTGCAAGCAGCATCGCCGGTTTCGCTTACCTGATTTCTCTGACCTTGTACGCGGTCACACAGCAATTCAGTTTAAATCAGTCCTACGACGCAGTCAGTCTTGTGACGACGATTATATCGCTGGCATTTCTTAGTATCCCCGGGTTATTGAGTCTTGGTATGGGTATCCGGTTAAAGCGGGCCGGGCAACAGGAAAATAAGTCAGGCAGTTTTGATGAATCCGTGCTTCAGAAAAGCCGCGGGTAGTGACAGTGAATTTGCCTTTAAGATTGAAAAGTCTGCTTTTCCAGTTCCAGCAGTTTTTGTTTCATTTCCAGTCCGCCGCCGAATCCGCCCAGGGTGCCGTCGCCGGCAATCACCCGGTGACAGGGGACGATCACCAGAAACGGGTTTTTGCCCAGCGCCTGCCCCACTGCGCGCGCAGCTTTTGGTTTGCCGATTTGTTTAGCGATCCAGCCGTAGCTGCGGGTTTCGCCGCAGGGGATCGTTCGGGCAGCTTCATAAACCTGTCTTTGAAACGGTGTGGCCTTTGAAAAATCAAGTTCATCAGCGAAAGTGGTCTTTTTTCCCGCATAATAATCTTTTAATCTCTGCTCAAGCCCGCTGAACAACTCCGGCGATAGTTCTACCTGTTTTACCTGCTGCCCCAGAGCGTCAAGCGCTTTTTGACGGGTGGTTTGCGGGAGAGTTACCGCGCTCAGACCTGTGTTTGAAGCCAGGATCCCGATCCAGCCCGGTTTTGTTTTGAACACCGTGTAATACATATAAAAGCTCTTTGCGGTTATTCCGTCCTTAACACGGAATCCATATCAATACGTGGATTCCCGCTTTCGCGGGAATGACAAGGCTACTTCACATCAACGGTGATGAAAATATCGCCGGGGATGCCGTCGGTAGTCATGCGGGCATTGCGCAGTCTGATCCTGGTGCCGGGTTGGGTGCCGGCCGGTATTGTCACTCTCAACCGCTTGCCGTTGCGGGGCAGATCTTTCTCCATTCCTCTAGCTGCCTGCTCGCGGGTGATTGTGATCTCATAATTCACGCTGTGCGAAGACTGACGCTGCGGCTCCCGCGAATAAAACTGTTCTTCCATACTTTCGTCATCAGGTGTTGTGAAAATAATCCGGCCGCTGCCGTCAGTTGCATACTGGCGGAAAGAGAAGCCGCGCTTCTTGGTGAAGTTCCCAAAGATGCTATCCAGAAAATCGTAGCTGAGTCCGGCACCGCCAAAATCCCTCATCGATTCTTCGAACGTAGACTGGGTACTCTGGTTATTAAAGACATCGCTGGCATCGCCGGTCGTGCCGAACTGGTCGTACTGTTTTCTCTTATCCACATTCCCCAGCACACCGTAGGCTTCATTGATTTCCTTGAACTTCTCGTTGGCCCACTTTTCTTTCCCGGGGTTTTTATCCGGGTGGTATTGCATGGCGAGCTTACGGTAAGCTTTTTTAATATCGTCATCGGTGGCAGTTTTCGGCACGCCTAAAATAATGTAATAATCTTTTTTTGGCATTTTTCTCTCTCTCAAATTGAGTAGGAATGAAATTCCCCTCTTTATGTTTAGAGTATAACATAAGGTACTTGCTCAATGTTGTAGCTAAGGTTACAATCAAAGAAGAATAAAAAGGGCGCTGATCCGGCTAAATATTTTGTCAGGGGGAGGATTTCGAAAATGGGTGCAACATTGGGTAAGATCGAGAAGCTGGATATCGAACAGTTCGGCCAGCGTAAGTTATACATAGTTCCGCTGCTTTTTGCGGGCGCGGATGTGCCTCCCGAATATAAAGAAAAACTGGAAAAGTACTGGCGTGAGGTCAACGAGCAGATCGCCAACCAGGAAGTAAAAGTCGGGAAGATCAAGCGGCTGTACCATGAATCGACGTCCATGGGCGGGGAAGAGGGGCTTAAAATAATCGCGGAAATAAATCCTTTAAGCCACCTTATCGCTAAAGATAAATATGATTGCGGCGCGGTGTTGGAAGCGACGGAGCTGGCGGAACTGGCAGACGAGTGTATGGATTGGGAGCGCTGCTTGCTGATGGGACTGTTCAGTCAAAAAGCGATAAAGACGATCGCTGAGCTTTACGAGCAGTGTTCCCTGAAGCGTTTTGAGTATATCGGGCAGCGTATTGACGCCACTCTCCAGAAAGGCGAAGCGGCTATTCTTTTTATCCGCGAAGGCCACATGGTCAAGTTTGCCAGGGATATTGAAGTCTTTAATGTCGCGCCGCCTGGCCTGGATGATATTCACCGCTGGCTGCGCGACCGTTCGAAACAGGCTGAAGAACCGAAACAACCTGAAAAACAGGGGTAGTTCCCCGGTAAGAAGGAGAAAAAGATGAACAGATTTTTCTCTCTGAAATGGGTCCTTTCCGGTGCAGCAGGGTTATTGCTTTTTCTAGGCGGCTGTACGCCCCAATCTACAACAACGCCCGTATCCTACAGCGTTCCGCAACTCGAATACAAATTGCTTGATAAATACCAGAATGTATTCTGGTGCGATCCTGATTATTACCCGGTGGCAAGGATAGGACAGGAACAGCAGAATGCGCTCGCGCAATTTACAGCTATCCAATCTAATCAGCCGGAGTTTTCCGCGATCCTTGCGCAGCTAAAACTGGCCAATAAAACCGATTATACAGATGCTGACAAGCTGCTGATATATAAAGAACATAAAAAACTGATCTATGCGGCGCAAATGACCGCCGGCGATAACGGTTACCGCTTCGAATTACGGGTAGGCACCGGGCAGGGTGAGCACATCACCGGCTCCATTACTAATTCAGGCGTAATCTTAGAAACTAAACGTGAAGCGAGCGTGAATACCTGCCCGATCTGCCTGACCGCGGGCACTCTAATAGACACGCCGGACGGGCAGATCCCGGTGGAGCAATTAGTCAAAGGGATGTCAGTGTGGAGCGTCGATGATTCCGGCAACCGCATCGCCGCCGGGATTATTAAAACCGCCGCCACGCCGGTGCCGTTGTATTTTCAGGCAATTAGAATCGAATTAAGCGACGGGCGTACTGTAACTGCGTCTCCGGGACATCCTACTGCAGATGGAAAAGCTGTCGCGGATTATCAGGCGGGGGACATGCTGGACGGCGCGCGGGTATTAAAAACAGACCGCATTACTTACGAAAGTGCCATGACTTTTGATTTTTTACCGGATAGTACGAGCGGACTATACTGGGCCAATAAAATCATACTGAAAAGCTCTCTCAGACCGTAAAAAGGGTCCGGATATTGAAACGGCAATTGCTTTTATGCAATTAATTTTTCTGGGATGCCAGTTTGGAAAGGGCCGATTTCATGTAAGAATGATCCCACGGTAACGGCTCTTGCGGTTTGATTTGCAGCCACTCCTGATTCAGTATGCTATGGCGCGCCTCTTTTTGCAGGTCTTTTTTGAATTCATACCATGTGTGATACAGTGATTTTTTCATGTCGTCTTCTCCAAACCTGACTAATAACTACCCAAACGGTACTATCTTGATTTTACTTCATCATAATTAGAAGTAAATGCCGAGATAGTAATGCCCGGGGATGTTACCAATGTAATGTGACCTAAAAGTAGGGTGTCAAAACCATAGACAAATTTATAACCTTGGGATAAGATAAACCAATCACATAGTTTTTAATAATTTATAGAAAGAGAAGCAGCGAGCGAAATAGCAAAAATATCTTATCGGTGGTAAAGAAATTTGGCAGACATAGAAGCAAAACTGGATTATCTCGAGGACAATATCAGGACGACCAACAGGGCATTTGGACTTGTGGTCTTTCTAATGAAGGCAGAAGAGCGCGGTCAAATGCTCTACCATTCACTGGTTCAGGCCGAGGGTACGGTTAAAGACTTTAACGACGGGCTGTTAACCAATTTATACACTGAACTTTTCAAAAGCTCCCGGAACCCGTCCCCTTACCAGCAAATATACCCCGATGATTATTTTGCATTTCTACAGCGCTTACAGCGGCTGATCGATGAGGCCGCAGGCAAAGCCAATGAGGCAGATATCGAACTCCGCGAGGCTATCGGATTACAGTCGGTGATCGGAATATGGGGAGGCAAAGGCTGGCATCCCCCGACTGTTACTTGAAATTTTGCNNTTAATTCCAATCCCCATGAACCGGATCAATAACCCGTGTGTGTTTGGAGCTTTATCCAAACCGGCAATTTTTGCGGAGGGGTCAAAGGAGAAATGATGGACAAGGGTACCGAGAAAATCATCAGAGCTATCTATGAGGATATAAAAAAACAGCAGGCTGACCTGGATTGGTATTGGGTTAAACAGGAAGCAGAGTCGATAATGGCCGGTCAGTCCCCCTCCGGCACGATCGGCGTATTGATCTGCGAGCAGTTAAAAAAAGCCGGCAAGCTTTAAACCGAAAAATCGCATTTGGTTTTCAACCGGGGATATTAGCAATTCAGGCGCATTCCGCGCTCATTTTAGTTATTGCAGAATTGGAAATGTGCTTGGGTTTTCGTCTAGCAAACAACCCGGCACTGAATGCCGGATTGCTCAAAGGCGGACACCAGTTCCCTGGCAGTTCGGTTAAAGTAATCGCCGGTCAGTTTATCTTCCAGATTATTTTTCCGGTAAATCGCGGCTGCGCTGTTATAATTCATTTTGTCGATGAGGATATGGTCGACTTTTCCTTGCAATAACGCTGCCAGCCCTTCCGCGCCAGGTAAAAGCGGGGCGATCATTGCGTAGGTCTTTACCCCGGCCCGGTGTAAGGTATCGAGGGCGGAAATTCTATCATTTATTGTCGGCGCGCGCGGCTCGAACAATCTCCGGATGCTGTCATCCGCGGTGGTAATGGAAAACCCGACTTCAAAAGTCGGCGCTGCTTTAAAAATGTCCAGGTCCCGCAGCACCAGAGGCGAGCGTGTTTGCACGGTTACCGGCCAGCGATGCTCCGCCAGTATTGCCAGACATTTCCGTGTCAGGCCGTATTTGGCTTCCTGAGGCTGGTAAGGGTCGCAGACGCCGCTGACCCAGGTTTCCCCCATCTTTTTCTTGAGGATTTCTTTCTGTAACAGCCCGGCGGCGTTGATTTTTACGTCGACAAATTCTCCCCACGGTTCGGTATGCCCGGTGAACCTTTTCATGAAACGCGCGTAACAATAGGAGCAGGCGTGTTGGCAGCCGATGTAGGGATTAACGACATAATCGCGGATCTTTGAGACGGATAGTATAGTTTTTGACTGTACTTCTCTGATTATCATGATTCTTACCTTAAAATATTGTATATTAATATGTAAGCGAAAAGTCAAAATATTTTTTATATATTGAAATGCCGATCAAAAACAAATTTCCACGAGGTAGGACTTTTAGTAGCCCAAATATAACATGAGTTGCCTGTTAAAGAAAGCCCTAAAATAATCGGGAATGATACGTATTTGGCAACCGGTTCAGATGTATGATAGGATTTACCGAAATGACCCGATTATTGTGGTCATAATTTAAGCTTGGTTTCGCCGCAATTTTTACATCGATATACGGCTAACGTAAAAACAACAAAGAGCCTGGTGACCACCCAACACGGAGTAATTTAAAAAATAGACATATCAATTGCGATATTAAATACACAAAGGAAATGAGAAATGAAAGAGATTGTTTTTTATGCC
>PMBW01000155.1 GCA_003153075.1 Dehalococcoidia bacterium
TTCATAAAACCCATGATGATGGGGGCAGTCTCTTCCATCTTCGAACAGGCCTGCAGCATATCCCGCATTTCGGTCAGGATAGCGCTTTGTCTTTGCTGTTCTTCAAGCCTTTTCACCATCGAAGTCAGCTGTTCATTCGCTTTTTTTGTTTCCTGTTCCAGCCGTTTCATTTCGGTAATATCCCTGCCGATGCCCAGGAAGTAGAGGAATGCCCCGTTAGCATCCCGCACGCCGTTACCGGTGCCGTTATGCCAGCGCCACTCACCCGAAAAATGCCGGACGCGATATTCCGTGCCGCCGGGAGTCTGGTGCCCATCCATGATGTTACGCTGGACTGAGGTCTGGACTGTCTTGATGTCATCCGGGTGCACAAGGGATGTAAAAGGCTGCCCNNCCGGTATTTCGCTTCGCTTTCGTGCTGAGCCTCTTCTGCCAGTTTACGCTCGGTGATATCGTTGTAAAGCGTCTGGTTCTGCTGCTTGCCGTTCCAGAATACCTGTTTCATCGAAACGTCCAGGTGCCTGACCGAACCGTCTGTACGGACAACATCGATATCTACCTGTTGGGGCATCGGTTCACCGCGCAGTAGTTTCTCGTGCCGTATTACCCACTCGGCGTGCGATTTCGAAGAGTAATGTTCGGGAGGGGGACTTGCCTTAATTTCCTCGATGTTTTTATAGCCGAAGATATCCATGAAGGCTTGGTTTACATAACATGTAGTGTCGGTATTATCGGAGATGCGGATACCGATCGTGGAACTGTCCATTGAGCTGCGGAAGTTCTGCTCTGACAACTTCAACGCGTCTTCTGCTTGTTTGCGTTCCGTGGCATCGGTAAAGAACCCGATATTACACTCTCTTCCGTCGATAACTGCTTTGGTCGCGCTGATATCTGTATAGATCGTAGTGCCGTCTTTTTTCAAACAGGGGAGCGTGATCAAGGTATTGTCCCCGCTTGCCTGAGCTTTAAATTCGGCTTTGATACGGTCTGATATACCTTTAGGATGGATATCTTCAATATTCAGTTTCAACAATTCATCGCGGGTATAGCCCAGCATTTTACAGATTGCCGGATTGGCATATTTTTGTGTCTGGGTTTCGATATCAGCGATCAATATGCCATTGGCCGCTGACTCGAATAGAGTTTTATATCTTTCTTCGGACAGCTTTAACTCATCTTCGAAGTGCTTACGCTTGGAGATATCGCGGATGACTACCATGGTGCCCGGTTTACCTTTAAAGACGATATTTTGCGCTCTGGTTTCCACAGGGATTTTACTGCCGTTATGGGTGATGATTTCTATTGCAAGCGCATTGGGCTCGCCGTCGACGAGTGTCATGTCGTAATTTTCAATCAGTATACCCTTGCATTCCGGCGCGACGATTTCAAGGAATTGTTTACCGAGCAGATCGTTTTCAGTATAATCTGTCATCCGGTCCATCTTGCGGTTACTATATATAATGACGTGCTTATCAAGAATGACGATGCCGTCGGAGTTTTTTTCGATCAGCGAATAATAATTCTCCTCCGCTGTTTTTAAAGCTTCCTCGAGTTGCTGAAGAGCGTCGGAATTGGCTAAAGGAATACATTGCCCGCAATTCTCCGGTGTCACTGAGGACTTCATGGTCGATTTGGCGGGTTTAGTCATTTATTTCTCCTTATATGGAGCCGGAAACCTCGATTTTCGCCCTGTTTTGGTCGATGCAACACCATTGTCAGGAGTTCCGGAAGGATAATATACCGGATTCATTAGCGTATTCATTAATTATACACTCATTTTGGTATGGTAAGTTTATTACCGGCACGTATATTTGTCAAGCTGTTCGAGGATGAATCGTATAGTATAGACGAAAGTACTAGATGAATTAACAGCAATCAGCGGTCAGCTATCAGTTATGAATAATGAAAAACTATATTCAAGAGATCCGTAGAACAGCGGCGGCCCGGACGTTGCCCTGCTTCAGCGACAGTAGCGCCTCATTCGCCTGATTTAAATTAAACTCCTGCACTTTGGAGATAATGGGGATTTTGGCCGCTAAAGGAAGAAATTCCTCAACGTCCCGACGGGTGATATTAGCCACGCTTTTGATCTCTTTCTCATTCCAGAGCAATTGAGCATAATCCATGGGAGGGACCAAGGTGTTCTTACGAATGACCGCGATGACCAGCCTGCCGCCCTTTTCTAACGTATTTAATGCCAGAGGAATGGTCTCTCCAACCGGGGTAAAGTCGACGGCACAATCTACTTTCCGGGGAGCATTTTCTTCAGGTGCTCCGGTCCAATCGGCGCCCAGTTCCCGGGCGAGGCGGCGGTGTTCCGCGCCACGGGTGAAAACAAATACATAACAACCCTGATATTTGGCCAGTTGGATCACGATGTGGGCGGAAGATCCGAAACCGAACAGCCCCAGCGTTTGTCCGGGCTTGATGCCGGAAAGCTGCAGGTCGCGGTAACCGATCGCCCCGGCGCACAGCAGCGGCGCAGCCTGGGCATCGCTGAATTTCGGCGGAATCGGATAGGCAAATTTTTCGTTCACTATTGTGTATTCGGCATAACCGCCGTCAGCCTGGCAGCCGGTACCTTTAAAATCCGCGCACAGATTCTCATTGCCCGCAAGACAGAAATGGCATTTTCCGCAGGCGGAATTAATCCAGGCGATACCGACTCTGTCACCGATCTTAAATCTATTTGCTCCTTTTCCCGAAGCAGAGACCCGTCCGACAATCTGGTGTCCGGGAATAACCGGTAACATAGTGGGGAGCCTACCCTCGATCTCGTCGAGTTCGGTGTGGCAGACGCCGCAGACGGAAACTTTGACCAGGATCTCGCCGTCTTTTGGTTGGGGTACCGGCACTTCGAGGAGCTGGAGAGGTTTTTCTTCGACTGGGGCAATTTTGTTGAGAACCTGAGCTTTCATTTATGCCGCCTGTTTAATGGGAAAGTAAGAATATTATAGCAAAAGGATGGAAGAGGAAATTCGGGATTGACAAAATTTGTTAATTTGGATATTGTTTCACTAATAACGTTAGCAGTAATGAAACACCGTTCCAACCGAGGACGAATAATCAAGTGAGCAAAGAAGAATTAACAGAAAACGAAAAGATGGTGTTATTGACAACAAATTGGTTGATTTATATCTTTAGCCGGCAGAAAGAAAGAAGATGAGAGAAAAGAACATAGAAAAGAATAAAATATTGCGGAGAACAATTAAATCGTCACTTTTTGTGATGATTGGCACAGCGATATTAGGCTTTTCTCTTGCTTTGATTGCGGTGTTAGTCGCCCATCCAACTAAAACCGAGGCGATTCAGGCATTATTGGGTTCAACAGGGCTAGGTATATTATTTGGTAGTTCCAGTTCCCCTGTATTTTACATTTTTTTCAAACGGCTATTTTAAAAAAATCATAAGTAAGAAATCTGAGTTTGTAAATAAAGATAGATGGAACGTTCATTAGAGGCGATAATATTTGGAATATTGATATCGATAATTTTACTAATTGTCGGTATTCTGCTTATTGTTTTTGCTCGTAAGATTGCGGAAAGCGCCAATTTTGAGGATGCAGAAGGGGCGGCAATATTGCCGATGATTGAAAAACTATTTAAAAAGAACAAAAGTTTGAATGATGAAGAAAACGGAAAGTTGGGATTATTGACTTATACATGGATTCTTCGCATCGGAGGCATTTGGGCTATTTTGATGTTTCTGGTTATGAGTTTTTATATTTTGAAAGATATTATATTTTAACAGAAATAAAACTTGAGAAACTTTGTAGTAAAAACATTAATAGATCCCAGCCTTCGCCAGAATAGATGCACTCACAATCACTTTCCTTCGCGATGATGGACTGAAGGATAATTTAGAAGCTGGATCCCGATTTTCATCGGGATGGAAATTTAGCTTTTCGCCACGGCGTCGTAGAAAGCGCGCCAGAAGGGATCGACGATGGGGTGCTTGAGTTTCTTTTCTTTGCCGCCCTCCACCAGTATCATGCCTTTCTTAACGTCAACTAATTCCCCGACGACCGAAGATTTAATGCCCTTCTTTGCCAGCGCCTTGACCACTGCATCGGCTTTCTGCGGACGGCAGGAAGCGATAAGCGTGCCCTCGCTGATCGAAGCATAAGGGTCGATGCCGAAATGCTGGCAGATTTCCGGCACGCATTCCTCCACGACAATGTCTTCTTTAACAATCCGCACACCGAGACCGGCGGCTTGTGCGACTTCGTAAAGGCCGCCCCAGATACCGCATTCCGTGGCATCATGCATAGAGGTGATGCCGTTTTCCCGTACGCCGACCTTGACGGCGGTCATGGCGTCTTCCACAACGGACATTTTATAGAAAAGATTTTGCGCTTTTTTGCTAAAGGCTTTACCGAATTTTTTTTCTAACAAGGCCGGAAACATTGTGGCAAAAATCCCGGATGCTTCAATCGCCGGGCCTTTGCTGATAATGATCTTGTCGCCGGCTTTGGCCAGCCGCGGCGTCACATATTCATCCAATTCACCGACGCCGACAATCGTTGCCCCGCCGACCATCGGATAGTTGCAGTTTTCATAACGGGCGGTATGGCCGGTGATCACGTTAATGCCATATTTTTCGCATTCTTTGTGAATAGTATCCCACATAATTACTAATTGTTCCTTGGTCATATCCATGGGGAGGTTTAAATCGATGGAGAGGTATTTCGGTTTCAAGCCGCTGGTCACCGAATCGGAGATGATGATATGAATAGCAAACCAGGCGGCGCGTTCCCAGCCGTATTGCGGGACGATGAAAACCGGGTCGGTGGTGAAAGACACCGCTTTATCGCCGATCTGCACAATACCGACATCGACACCGTGCTGGGGTCCGACGATTACATCTTTACTTTTCGCGCCCAGGCGGGGAAAAATCACTTCGGTAAATATTTCCGGCGAGATTTTGCCGATTTCCGGCATTTCCGCGGTTTTTGCCATTTGTTTGTTCTGTTCTTTCATGAAGCTCCTTCGGTTCAGTTATTAGTTACCAGTTGTGAGTACATTTTGACTGAAGTATATCCCTTTCAACTACGGAAGAAAGGGACCTCCGGCTTTCTTCTAAGTCAGAAAGCCTACGGAAGTATTTCGTCTGCGGACTCAA
>PMBW01000092.1 GCA_003153075.1 Dehalococcoidia bacterium
CTGAGCCTCAGTCGGACGTTAGAATCCACTGAAAACTCACAACTCAAAATCGGCAACTGGTAACCCATCCCTATAAATTTCTGAACAAAAACCCGACTATTGCTGCAAGAATACCGGTCGCCGCGCCCAATAACAATGAGATTAGATTGATCGAAAATTTATCTCGATCCAAAAGCGTAAATTCCAGCATGGTCTTCTGCTCGCTGATCGCCCCTGTACGGTTCTCAAAATGCATCAGGATTTTGTACTGGTCCAGTACGGAGATATGCTCCAGCGATATTGCCTGCTTTTTACGGTATGTCTCATGCCGGAACTTTTTCATTACCGCTGATGCCTGACCGTTTTTTTGGGTCGTACCCTCCTTTTCAATTAAACGGATACTACCAATGCCGGACTTAATTATCCTGTCGTCTTTACTGGAAAGTAAATTCCATTCGTAACGGATTTCTTCGCCGGATAACGATTCCTGCATCTTTTTCGGTACTTCTACCGCCAGATCGAAGTTCAACGGACCGTAAAAATACGGGATAATATCATGTTTGGCGATGAATTTTCGCAGGAATTTTCTGGTAGTATCGCCAGGAGTCAGCTTTATTTGAAAGTCATTCCATTGTTGCGTAATGAATATAGGCATGCTGTTTCTCCTCAATTATAGCTAATGTATATTATATCTTTTCATATGAGTCCAACTATATAGTACTATCGGTGTATTTTAGGAGTAATACTTTAAGTATTTTTACCTGCTGGGATTATCTTGATATGAAATACTACACCGTTAGTTCCGGGGGTGTCCGAAATTACCGGGATTGTCGGATCAAGCCCATTCCCTCCCCTTTGCGCAAGGGGGATTTACTTCTCCCTCGATCTGTTACTCATCATCATTTTTATTTCTCTCTCTATTTTCGGGCAGCCTATCAGGGGGATTAAAGTTAAGGGGTAACCAATGCACTAATGGATAAATTGAATCGCGAATACAACCCGGTTTACTTTCTTCCGGCCCCTGTTGTAAACTCAAATCATGATTCAGATCACATCCACTATCTCGATTAATGAGAGCGAGCTTAAAGAAGAATTCATTCGCGCTTCCGGCCCGGGCGGACAAAATGTCAACAAGGTTTCGACAGCGGTACGGCTGCGTTTCGATGCGGCTAATTCGCCTTCGCTCTCGGATTCGGTACGGCAGCGTTTGAAAACACTGGCGGGCGGACGTATGACAGCAGAAGGCATGCTCATCATCGATGCCCGGCGTTTCCGCACCCAGGGCGCCAACCGCACAGCTGCCGTCGCGCGTCTGGTCGAAATGATCCGCGATGCGGCGCAAGAACCGCAAATCCGCTTCAAAACAAAACCGACCCGCGGCTCGAAGCTGCGGCGGTTGGAGTCCAAGCACCACCGCACCGAAACGAAACAGTCCCGCCGCTCTGATTTCGGGAATGAATAACGTCTTCAATTCGGCGGAGGGCAAGCTCCATTTCCGTTTAGGTAAAGCTAGCACCCCTTTTCGCAAAAATTGGGATTTTTAACGGCATTTATTCCTGTTTTTATTTTTGGAATTGTTTAGCATTTCGATATTAGAATTTAGTATTTTCCTGAATTCTATTCGCTATCCGCCTCAAATTTCTTATTGCTAAAATATTCAGTTTTCTTTAGAATTAAGAATGTCTTATGATTATCCATATCGATTTGAGGCAGGCAAAATATTGAAGTGGAGGATTGGTGATTGAAGGCTCTGGGGAAACATGTGCTTGTGGAACTATACGACTGCGACAGTAAACGGCTGAACGACATCAGCTTTATCAAAGAAACTATGCTGGCAGCCGCCAAAAAGTCCGGCGCCACCGTCCTCGGGGAATCATTCCATCAATTCAGCCCGCAAGGTGTCAGCGGCGTGATCATCATCGCCGAATCTCATCTGACTATTCACACCTGGCCGGAGCACGGCTATGCCGGCGCGGATATTTTTACCTGCGGCACCCGCGTCAAACCGGAGAAAGCTGCCGAAGTTATCATTGCCAGATTAAAACCGCGGACCCATTCCATTATCAAATTGGATCGCGGTAATATCGATACTAAACTGAAAGTAAAAGGATAGAAAATAATGGAAATAATATCATCCAAATGGTTTTTTGACGAAATCAACCCGCATCTCTTGCAGCTTCATGCCATCGACGGCACGCTATATTCCGGCAAGACCAAATTCCAGTCGATTGAAATTCTGCAAAGTCCCTCTTTCGGCAAATTGCTGGTGCTGGACGGTAAGATCCAATCCAGTGAAGTGGATGAATTTATTTACCACGAGTTGTTAGTGCATCCCCCGATGCTCGCCCACCCGCATCCCGAGAAGGTCTTTATTGCCGGCGGCGGTGAAGGCGCCACCTTGCGCGAAGTCCTTTATCACTCCTCGGTGAAAAAAGCTGTGATGGTCGATATCGACAAGGATGTTATCACCGTCTGTAAAAAGTATCTGCCGGAATATTCCGCCGGGGCTTTTGAAGATAAACGCGCCAAAGTCTACAATACCGATGCCCGCAAATGGCTGGCCGACAGCAAAGAAAAGTTTGATGTCATCATCATCGACCTGACAGAACCGGTGGAAAAAGGCCCGGCCTATCTGCTTTATACCAAAGAGTTCTACCAGATCGTCCGGAGCAAATTGACCAAAGACGGCGTTATTTCCGTGCAGTCCGGCTGTGCCTCCTACACGGAACTACTCAACCTCAAGGCCGTCAGCCATACGCTGAAAAGCATCTTCCCCATCGTCAGTATTTACGAGGCCGATATTCCGTCTTTCGGCGGCCCCTGGGGTTTTTGCGTGGCTTCGATGACCTTGGATGTCGCTGCCATGACTCCCGCAGAAGTCGACAAGAGAATTAAAGCGCGTTCATTGCCTGCCCTGAAATTCTACGACGGGCTGACGCATCTTAATATGTTCACACTGACGAAACATATGCGCAAAGCTACCGCCCGTGGCGGCAGGCTCATCACCGACGATTCACCCCTCTACCTCTACAAAGGTTAAAACACCGCTGTTGAGAATCATGTCGGCTTTTATTTTTATCTTTTCACTGATTTTAAGCCGGTTTTATGCCGATTTTATTAACGATCGTCTGGATAGACACATTATTTTTGCTGAAGTTGCTGTATCGCGTTGATTACCGTTGGTGTCGTGATTATCGGATTTTCCGGTAGTTAAAGCCGTGAATTAAACAAAAAAGGGATTTGCGCTAACTGTGAGTTGGTTGTTTGCTGCTCTCGCCGCTGCTGTCATTTCTTCAATCGCGAATATTGTAGATGGCCATCTGGTTTCCAAAAAAATGCCCAGTTTGCCCTCCTTCATGATCCCGATGGGCTTCACGCAAATCACTGCCGCTGTAATTCTGTTGTGTATTTTCCCTTTCCAGTACAATCCCGGCTGGGCACATCTTCTGGTTGGTTTCGGCTCTGCCTTGTTGAATGCCAGCGGTTTTGCGATCGTGCTCAACACTCTGCGAAAAAGTGAAGTCTCCCGCGTGATTCCGGTCATAAGTATTTCCCCCATTTTTGTTGCTTTGATTTCGATCCCGCTGCTTGGGGAAAAATTGGGTGCCTGGCAATGGCTGGCGATTACATTGACCGTCGCCGGAGCGGTACTGATTTCAATACAGCGCAGCCGCCATGATGGCAAAGCCAGGTTGCAAAAATCATTTTTTATCCTGCTGACCGTTGCTTTGATGTCCGCGACCGCAGCTGTCGGATTCAAGTATGCGCTGGAGAAAATGTCGTTCTGGAATATGTACTGCATCGTTGGTATTTCCACCGCCATTGTGGTATTATCGGTCTCCCTGCGTAAAGAAAATTTTACCGAATTAAAACGTATGCCGCAGAGGACACAAAAAATTGCGTTCGTGGCTGGAGACCAGCTCCTCGGTATTATCTCCGGTGTTTTAGCCTTCAAGGCGATGGGTCTGGGTCAGATTTCTCTCGTCAATCCCATTCTCAATATCCGCCCGGCCTTCGTCTTTATCTTCTCTTTGGCTCTGGGTTGGCTGTTCCCGAAAATGATCAATGACCGTATCGATAAAAGAACAATTTTGATCAAAATTATTGCGATAGCCATGATCACCGGGGGTATTGTCATGATTACCAGCGGCGATACTCTCATTAACCTGTTTAAAGGCTGGTTTCATCTCAGCTAATTCCTTTAATTGGAAAACGTAATGTCGGTTTTTCACGGTTACCTGGAAATTATTCAGGTTGGCTCCATGTAGAAATCCTTGAAGAGAGGTTGTCCGAAATCTCTTAGATTGCCGGATCAAGTCCAATCCCCCCCTTTGGAGAAAGGGGGATCAAGGGGGATTTACTTTTCCTCGGTGTACTTTTCACCTCGATTTTAGTTTATGGTTTCTATTTTCGGACACCCTTTCTCGTTTATCTCCTTCTCCCTTATAG
>PMBW01000285.1 GCA_003153075.1 Dehalococcoidia bacterium
GTCAACCTGACCGGTATATTCCTGTGCTGCAAGGCAGTATTGCCGCAGATGAAAAAACAGCATTTCGGTAAAATCATCAACTTTTCGTCCATCGGCGGACTGTCGGGGGCGCCGGGCCGTGCTCCCTACCGGGCAACCAAAGCCGCGATCATCAATTTCACCGAATGCCTGTCAGCCGAGGTTAAAGAATTCGGTATCGACGCTAACACGATCTGTCCGTGTGTGGTAGAAACGGACATGCTGCGCGAAACCAAGAAGACGGTCGCCATCCCTAATATCCCCATGCCGCCGGAAGAAATGGCAGAGGTGGCAGTGTTCCTGGCTTCCAATGAAGGGCGGGCAATAACCGGCACCACGATTAACGCATTCGGCGCGGGGAATCCGTTGTTTTATTTGCCGAAAAAATAGCCTGTCATAAACATGACATCGTTACAAAAGGGGGAGAATTTTTACGATTCTCCCCCTTTCTTTTGATCAATATTGAACCCTCTAACCGGATTCAGATATTTTTTTCTGAGCCGCCTCTGCCGATACTAAAACTGGTTTTTGTCTATCCCTGTTGCTAAAATAAAAGGAGAAGGAAAGGCAATTTTCACAAAATACAAAAATATCCGGATTAAAAGGAAACATCGAAAGTGACAACAAAACTGGGGCTTGTCAGACATGGCGAAAGTGTCTGGAATAAGGAAGATAAATTCACGGGATGGACGGATGTCGACCTGTCTGAAAAAGGCATTTTAGAAGCTAAGACAGCTGGAAAATTATTGAAGGAAAATGGTTTTCTTTTTGATGCGGCCTACACCTCAGTACTTAAGAGAGCTATCAGAACATTGTGGCTGATCCAGGATGAGATGGACCTGCTGTGGATACCGGTAAATCACTGCTGGCAACTGAACGAGCGGCATTACGGCGCGTTACAGGGATTGAATAAAGAGGAAATGACCGCAAAGGTCGGCGAACAGCAGGTACAGATCTGGAGAAGAAGTTACGATGTCCAGCCGCCGCCCCTGGAAATTACTGATAAAAGATATCCCGGAAATGACCCTAAATATAAAGAGTTAACCAAAAAAGAACTGCCGCTGACGGAAAGCTTGAAGGATACCATCGCCAGGGTTGTTCCTTACTGGCAGAAAGTAATTGCCCCGGAGATAAGATCCGGAAAACATGTAATTGTGGCTGCGCACGGTAACAGTCTGCGGGCAATGGTGAAATATCTTGACGGAATCAGTGACGAAGAAATTGCCAATCTAAATATTCCCACCGGTATCCCCCTTGTTTACGAACTGGATGACAAGCTGGAACCGGTTTCACATTACTACCTGGGCAACACTGAAGCCGTGCAGAAAGCAATCAGTTCCGTCGCGGCTCAAGGCAAATTAACGAAGTAAAACGGGGCGCTGTTTAAAAAGTAATGCCGGTCTGAAATCAGAATAGTTTGGCGGAAGATAATCTGCGTTCTTCCGTTGAGTCTGTGATAAACAGCCTGGCGGTGCCGCAGGTTTTACATTGAAAGAAGAACTGATTATTATCCTCATGCAATTTGAGTTGCTGACCGCAGGTTAAACAACCGATGCTGGTTACCAGCATGGTGTTACCGCAATTGCCGCATTTGTAATAATAATCATTTTTGTAATAAATGCTGATATTCGGACTACCGCACTCTCTGCAATGAAACACGGCCGCAGCACGGTCCTGATAAGGGAAATCCAAGTCCTCGTGTTCAATGGGAAATCCGGGTAATTGTGCCTGTGTAAAGCTGTCCGATGAATTGTTTTCACTAAATTCTGCGAAAATCAATGAAGTCTCCTATCAAACTCGATATCAAAACAATAACAGCTTGACTTTTTTGAGACAATAGATATAACGTACTGACTATACGCTCCGTTTATCCTATTATTCAATTGAAGGCTAATTCACGATGCCTAAATAAACTACAGCAATCTCAGTGATTATTGTATTATTGTACTAATGCTTTTCGTTAAGTTGCCTGTTGATAAATGAAATTTTCTTTTTCACTGAAGACCTGGAAATCCTCCCCGGCGATTGCCCTGATCGCGCTGGTGGTGGTCTGCGCCGCATGGGGCTCCACTTTCCTGATCGTACAAAATGCCGTGACGCAGATGCCTGTGATGAGTTTCCTGGCGGTGCGTTTTGCAATCGCGGCGCTCGTTATGTTTGTCCTGCGCCCCACCTGTTTACGCGGGATGACGGCTCAAGAGCTGCAGCGCGCTCTCGGTTTAGGCGTGGTGCTGGGATTGGGATATATTACGCAGACCTACGGGTTACGTTTTGCTTCCGCTACAGTTTCCGGATTTATTACCGGCATGTTCGTAGTGCTCACACCGGTAATGTCATGGCTGATCCTGCGTAAAAAAATCAACCGTAGTACGATCCTGGCTGTCGCTCTGGCTACTATCGGACTGGCGCTACTCAGCTTACACGGATGGTCTATCGGCTGGGGCGAGCTACTGACTTTAGCCTGCGCTATCTTTTACGCTATTCATATCGTGGGTTTGGGGGAGTGGTCATCCAAATACGAACCTTACGGTTTTTCGATGCTGCAGATTGCCACTGTAGCCGTGATCGCGATCATTGTTTCGCTGCCCGGCGGAATTAAATTACCGCCCGATGCCGGAGTCTGGGGAATAGTAGCTGTCACCGCCATTTTTGCAACGGCGATCGCGTTTCTCGTACAAACCTGGGCACAGTCGCTTGTCCCCGCGGTCAGCGCGGCTATCATTATGACGATGGAGCCGGTCTTCGCCGGGATTTTCGGTGTATTTATCGGCGGGAATAAGCTAACATTGCAGATTATCTCCGGCGCAGTTTGCGTGCTGGCAGCGATGCTGATGGTCGCTCTAAAATCAGCCTCTAAAACCGCTCGTTTGGAGAATTAACACCAATTTTACAAAGCCATCCGAAACGAATTCAGAATGAATCAACCTTTACCATCAACTTTGCAAAGTTTTCTGTTTCTGATATTATTAAGGCAATTTTAAAAAAGCGAAGTGCATATCAGGAGGTACGAATGAAACGTATTCTAGCTCTCGTTCTGGTCGTTGTACTGGCTATTAGTCTGGTGCTGCCGTCCTGCGTAAAAACCTCCGGCTATAAGATCGCAACAGACGCCACATGGAAACCATTTGAATTCGTCAATGAGAAGACAAAAGCGATCGAGGGTTTTGATATCGATCTGCTCAATGCCGTTGCGGATAAGGCCGGCATTAAAGTTAACTTCATAAATGTTTCCTGGGACCCGCTGCTGGCGGGGATGGCCCAGGGCACCTACGATGCAGCTATTTCCTCCATTACGATTACCGAAGACCGCCAAAAAGCAATGCTTTTTTCCGACCCTTATTATACTGCCGGTCAACAAATAGCGGTACGAAAAAGCAACACCACGATTAACAGCAAAACCGATTTAGCGGGAAAAACAGTTGCGGTGCAACTTGGGACAACCGGTAATATTGAAGTTGATAAAATCGCGGGCGCCAAGTCCAAGCCATATGATGACATCGGTTTGGCATTCCAGGATCTGATGAACGGACAGGTTGATGCCGTGGTGTGCGATAATCCGGTTGCTTTTTACTATATTAATGCAAACTCGGATAAACTAAAAGCTACCGGAACAGTTTTCACAAATGAACATTACGGCATTGCCGTCGCGAACGGTAAAACTGATTTGCTGGATAAAATTAACATCGGACTAAAGGCAGCTCAAGAGGACGGTACTATCCAAAAACTAGCCGTTAAATGGAAAATTAACAGTTAACCGAAGTCCCAGATCATTTATACACAAAGACAGGGGAGAAGGCACTTTCGGTCTTCTCCCCTATTAATCCTTCCGGGTCAGGATGAAATATGTTTGGACGCTTAAAAACAGAACGGCCGGAACCACCGGAAGCAAAAATACCTGAATTGGAAAATATTCCGGAAGCTGGTATTGGTTACCATATTGATGCATGGTGGTGGCTGGTTGCGCTGGTTGCCGGTATCATCGCCATCCTGAGCATTACCAAACCGGACCCCTATTGGCGTATCGTCCTTTTTGTCCGGGACGGCATCGGCGTTACCGTCTTGATCACGGTCGCCTCATTTATACTGATGCTTTTTGTCGGGATGCTGGGCGGTCTTGGGCGTATCTCCACGAACAAATTCATCCACCTTATCACCACGTTGTACGTGGAACTGGTGCGCGGCATCCCGTTACTGGTGCAGTTGATCTGGTGGTATTTCGCTTTTCCGGTCATCATCAAGCAAATCGGGGTCTGGACGCATATTTCCTTTTTAGCAAATTACCAGGCGAATGCGATCGTGCTGGCAATTTTCGGTTTTGTATT
>PMBW01000075.1:0-19550 GCA_003153075.1 Dehalococcoidia bacterium
TAGATTTATGAAGATGTTAAGGTACTAGGCATATTAATCGAAATATTCATATTTAATTATTTTTCCTTTTTCATCTTTCAGTGTGAGCATAATACCATATCTTTCGGTAATATAACGATTAATTATTGTATAACTGACTAAAATTCCTGACCTATTTGTGAGTTTAAAACTGCTTCCGCCAACTTGAGTGCCTGAAAGTATTATTTTTGATATACTTTCATCTGTCCTTATTAAATCATTGTTAAAAGCTTTCACTAGCCGCGAAATTAATACTATGTTGGCGACTAGTTTGGAAACCATCCCGTTAGGTGACTGCATCCACTTTGTAAACTCAGTCGTAACGTTCGACCAGATTGTTTCAAAGTCAGAGCCGTCTCCTGTCACATTTTTAACTAAAGGTTTTAATTCATTTAAAAACTCTGGTAATTTTTCGATATAGCCCATCTACTTGCCACCTTAAATTAACATTTTTCTAAAACAATCTTATGGATTATTTTGAAAAGTTCTCAATACCTCTAAATAGTCTAAATAGCCTAAATCTATTTTTATTTCCGGACTTGTACCCCCTATCGAGGTTCTAAGAATAGCTGGAATGTCTTGCGTAGCACGAAGAACAGCACTTACTTGAGCATTATTTACATTAGGGTCTAAACCTCGATTTATTATTTCTTGACTGGCGGAGAGAGGCGTGTCTATTCCACCAGGACAATAACTTAATCCTTTTAAATTTGAATATCCATCACCCGGAGTTACTGATCTCGAATCAAATACACGATTTAACAAATCTCCTTCTTGAACCGTGTAAGATTGTTCGCCACCTTCACCTCCTACGATATCCGATATAAAATTAACCACCGGTTGCAGTGCTGAACCCACGCTATTCGCTGCATAGCATTCAGCTCTTAAAAGTGTTGTGTCTATGGCATCGGCATGCGTTGCTACCGCCGTAACAACAGCTGTTGTCGTTGCCACCACAGCTGAAGTCACCGCAATTGTTGATGCCGCGATGGATGAAGCCGCTGCCACTAATATTGGGGCAACCACCGGCGCTGCAACCACTGCCAGAGCAACAACCGCGACTACGGTAGCTGCAATTAACGCTCCTCGGATTACTTTATTCCAATTCCAGTGCCCGCTCGGATCCGTATACTTTAAAGGGTTATTCTCACAGTAGCTATACCTATTCAGTGTCTGCGGGTCACTAAGCCTTTGTCCGGTACTATCCGGGCTGATAAACCTCCCTATCACCGGGTCGTAGTAACGGGCATTATAGTAGTATAGACCGGTGGAGTCAAGGCGCTGACCTGTGAATTCCTTGGTGGTATTCACGGAGCCTGTCCTGGTCAAGCCGAAGGAAAAATAACTAATTGAGCTGATGGCGGTGCCGTCTGAGGCAGACATGGTGGAGGTGCTGCCCAGACTGTCCTGGTGGACGTAACGGAGGGTGGTACCTTCTCTGGTTGCGACCAGTTGACCGCCCAGGAAGTAGGAGGTGGTTACAATGCCGGTGGTGATGTTTTTCTCGTAGTATTGATTTATGTAAAGTACGGTCTGGCCGCCTTCCGTCTTCTTGACGCGGTTGCCGTCACCATCATAGACGAAGGTGGCCCCGCCGGTGACCGTTACCGGACGGTTCTCGACATCCCAGGTGATGGTCTGCGCGCCGCGGGCGGTCATGTTGCTTTATGAAAATGTTAAGGTGCTAATTTAGTAACTGAAGGTCTAGCGATCTGGTTTAGTATACAATTACGAGCTAGAATAGTCACAAATATTTCTGTGCAACAAAAATATATATTAAAATAGAACCAATAAGAAGTGAAATAGCACTTATTCTATATGCGATATTGATACTTCCTAATAATAAATTGGAATGTATTTTTACAGCAGATAGTAGTTTTCCCCATACATCGGACATGCGTCTTCCCCAATCTTTGAACCAAATTTTGTAATTGATAATTAATGAAAATAAAACAAATGAACCGCATAAAAGGTGAATTAAAACTTTCGAAGTCATTACCATTTGAAAATGTCTCCTTTTTTTAGATCATAGATCAACTGCCTTAACCCAAAAACAGTACCCCCATACGGAATCAAACCTAAAAACCCGTTATAAGTAGCCATATCACAATCTTTTGCACTTACACGCCCATTTTTACAGTCATTATGAGTCAAAATCAATCCTGTTATACCAGAAACAATAGAAACGACATTACCAATTTTTACTGTTGGAGGAGTAGGGATACAAGCTACGCCATCTCCTAAAACGGAGACAACATCGCAGACCACTACTGCTGGCTGATTTCCTTGGTTGTCTGTATCTCTATCTTTATTTTTAGTCGTTTTGAGATAATCGGCAGCCTTTTTCTGGAGAGGTAAATCTGCTCCTCTGCTTTTAGACTCACAATCCTTCATTTTTTGGGCTAGATCATCAATTTCGGATGCATTAGCAAGTAACTTACCATTGCCATCCATAATTGTATAAGTACCGTCATTATTAGTAACGATAACCTGATCATGTCCACTGGGATCAATGTATTTCAGTGGGTTGTTAGTGCAATATGAATATCTATTTAATGTCTGTGGGTCATCTAGCTTTTGGCCCGTACTATCCGGGCTAATAAACCTGCCGGTTTCTTCATACATTTCGCCACCCAATCTCCTGGAAGATCTGGACAAAGAAAATCCGCCTCCAAAAGAGACCAGAACGATAAAAGCTCCAAGAAAAAACCATATTAATGTTGAAATTGTCATAATTTTAATTAATGCAATAATCTATCCTATATAAATCATTTGTTCATAATATAAACATTAAATCACCTGTTGTCAAGAAGACATACCGAAATGTTCTATTCGTCAGAAAAAAGAAAATCCTTCTATTTGTTGAATTGGAGTTATCCTTGTGATATTATTCTGCTTGTAACTGCCAAATATAAGGTAAAATATGTCGTACTCCCGTATCAAGCACATTACGGTTCCCGGGCTACGGCTCCATCTCCGGCGAGGTGAGCCGGATATGCTCTGGGTGAACGGTGAAAACCTGCTGATACTGAATGAAACCGCCTCCGATTTTATCGAGGCCTTCATTGAGGTGATGGCTAAGTATCCGGCAGCGCTGGACAACCGCCGTTTTAAAGAGGAACTGATCGCCCGGATGCAGCTAAAATACCCGCGGGCGCCGGCTGCCGTACTTTTGAATGATTTTGACAATATTTACGGCAGTTTACTGGAAATCAGCAGCGGCAGTTGCCCTGTCTCCGATGTGAAACTGGATACACGCGCCGTGAACCCGCAAAAATGGACGGCGCCGCCGCGCATGGATCTGGCGCTGACCTACCGCTGCAATAACAACTGTTATTTCTGTTATACCGGCGGACCGCAAAAAGTGACCGAACTGGATACCGCGAGCTGGAAACTGGTCCTGGATAAACTCTGGGACAGCGGCATCCCGCAGGTTGTTTTCACCGGCGGCGAACCGACATTACGCGAAGATCTAATTGAACTGGTCGGCCACGCCAAGGAATTTGTCACCGGTCTGATCACCAACGGACGGAAACTGCCCGGTCTCGCGGAGGATCTAAAAAGAGTCGACCTCGATTACATTCAGGTCAGCCTGGAATCAAACTCGCCGCAGATCCACGACCACATGGTCGGGGTAGACGGCGCCTGGAAAGAAACAACTGCCGGTATTTCCGCGGGTTTGAAGAACGGCCTCGAAGTCATCACCAATACAACTTTGACCAAAGATAATATCGACACTTTCTCCGAGACAATAGAATTCGGCGCGAGCCTTGGATTGAAGACAATGGCCAGCAACACCCTGCTCTGCAGCGGCCGCGGCACCTGCTCTCGCCAGAACGATGGCGTCCCCATCGAACAGTTGAAAACTGCCATGTTAAAAGCTAAAGAAACCGCGCAGAAAGCCGGAATACGGCTGGAATGGTATTCCCCCACCTGCTATAAACAATTTAACCCGATCGAATTCGGCTTTGGCCCTAAATCCTGCTCCGCAGCGCAATACAATATGACGATCGAACCGGACGGAGCGGTGATACCGTGTCAATCCTGGTTAAAGGATAAAACGGGCAACATATTAACCGACCCGTGGGAAAAGATCTGGAATAATCCTGTCAATGTCAGTTTACGCGATAAAAAATACCTGGAAGGCCGGGAGGAATGCCGGGAATGCGAATACTTAATAGAATGCTGCGGTGGCTGTCCGCTGGAATATGCGCACTAATTATCGCCTGTCTTGCCGCATCTCCGGCGCTTGCTGATACAGGCACTTACAGGATCACCGATTATACCGTAAAACTGGAGCCGCAAAGTAACGGCACGGTCAGAATGACTTTTTCGCAGGACTGGGTCGTCAATAGCGGTAATATTCCCTGGATCACGGTCGGACTGCCGAATACCCACTTCAACATTGAAAGCGAAAACGGCGCCGTTAAAACCATCCGCGCGGAGAACTCCGACGGTTTTACCGGCGTACGCATCGACCTTGACAAAACCTACCTGCCAGGCCAGACCTTCAACATCCAATTTACCGTGCTGCAAGGCAACCTGCTGGAAAGATTGCCTGAACAAAACCAGTGGCGCATCGCTTACACCCCCGGCTGGTATGACAACAGTTACATTGACCACATGCAGATCAACCTGGTATCCCCGGTGGATATCAATTCCTACACTTCTGTTACTCCCATGCCCACTGCCACCGCGGGAAATATTATGAGCTGGGAGAAAACCAACCTCCGACCCGGAACACATACCACCATCCTGGTACAGAGCCCCGACGGCAGCTTTTTGACCCAGCCTTCTACNNTCCGCGCCAAACAAAAGCGCGATGAGGCCAATACTATCCTCATCCAAGACACCGAAAAAGAATTAGCTGCCGACCCGGCCAAGAAAGCAACTGCTGAAAAAGGGTTCGAAAATTACGTTGAAAAACAGGGCATAATCCCTGATGCCGAAGGCAGATACTTTGACCGCGGCTACGGCAACTACATTACGCCGGCGATCTGGACCGCGGTGATCACCAGAAACGCGAACAGACCGAACCCACCGTCTTTTGGCGGCGGACACAGCAGCTGCGCCTGTGTTTCCTGCGCGTGCGCATGTGCTTGTGCTTGCGCCGGGGGCGGCGCTGCGGGCTGCACTAAAAAAGGCCTTCACCGCTGCGAGGAATGCGAGGAACCGGAGAAACCACACGTGGATTAACAACCCTGCCTGTTCTCCAAGGCATGATCTAAATTCGCTGCGGCAACCGCCGTGCGCAAAACAGGTACAAACAAGTTATTCCGATAAATTATTATTATGTAAAGTACTTTCCCCCGCTGGCTAATCTTCCAGCTGCCGCAATAAGCGCCCTTCGTTTTTGGTTAATCCGCTGTTCCTAAAAAATGTTACACGATTTTTCGTAATTTCAGGGCCGAATTTAATATCCCGCCTTCATTTGCTTCTGCAATCGGCGGAAATGTTATAAATCTGTCACAAATTCCTGCTGTATTATATTACTTTGCAACAGGCGTTCAATATACTGGCACTATTCAGCAGTCTTCTAATGTCCCAGAGATTTTTTGAGATCGCGGTCTATCCAGCAACGCGCGCCGTACAGGCTCAACCTGCTCGGCCCGCCCATGCCCATCCATAACCCATGGATCTGACCGTGATACCCTTTGAGCCAGGGTTGCATTACGATATAGGTAACAGGCTGCAGTAACGATACTACGTAATGCTGCCGCGCAACCCGCTCGTTGGTGTCTTTACATACCTGCTTCAGCTCATCCTCATTCTTTGCCGCCAGGGCTTTCGGATAGAAAGCATCCATAACCGGGTCGTGGACTCCCAACCAGTTCGGTTCGTGATCAGAATGAAAGCGGTTGATCGCCCCCAAAGGCGAATAGTTGTGGCCGAGCGGCCCGTATTCGCGCCAGACCAATTCATGTTTCTGGTCGATCTCCACGAATTTAAGCATGGGGGTATGCTCCATCGGACGGATCTCCATGTCGATACCGACTGCGGCGAAGTAAGACTGTATGATCGTCAGCAGTTTCATATCCCATTCAATATCAGCCACAACGTTGGTTTTGAATCCATGCGGATAACCGGCCTCAGCCAGCAGTTTTTTCGCCAGCGCCGGGTTATAGGCGTACTCGTCCTTGAGCGCTTGCGGCCAGATCTCATAGGGGAATCCCCACCCTTTCATGTCCCTTGATGTTACCACCGATGGGTAGGGATCGACGGTGCCGTGGTAATAATCTGCGGCGACGGCCTGTAAATTAATTGACAGCTGCATCGCTTTACGGACGCGGATATCGTTAAAAGGCGGCTTGTTATTGGCCGGCTGTACGGTCAGTGCCTGCGGCCGGGGATTGATCAACAGCACAAGTTCCGGATTTGTTTTCTGCATTGCCAGGGCATTCACAGCGGAGACTCCCATCATCAGGTCGATTCGACCGGCGCGCATTGCGGCCATCGCTTCGGCGTCGTCCGGCATGACAAGATAATTAATACCGTCCACGTAGGGAACCTTGTTCTGCGGGTAACGTTCATCGTGCCCCCAATAATCAGGATTTCGCACCAGCGTGGCATGGCTCTCGGATACAAAATCCTTCAGGATAAACGGCCCGGTGCCGATGGCATGATGCCAATCATTGAGGTCCCCCCATTTCTTTGCCGCATCAGGGTTTTCCAGGCACGGCCCCTGTCCCACGCCGTGGACGCTCTCCATGATCGACTCAGGATTGGTTATCTTGAGCTTGAAGACAACCGTGTACTTATCCGCAGCCGTCACCGATATCAGGTCTTTAGAACTGATATCCTGGCGGTACGGACTCGGTTGTGTAAAACCGCCGCCCAGGGCATACATCCGGTTATAGTGAAATACCACGTCGTCGGCCACAAACTCGCGGCCGTTTGCGGGTGGGATATTTTGCCAGTGAATGCCCTTGCGCAGATGGATGACATGGGTACCCGGTTCTGGAAATTCCCAGCTTTCGGCCAGTTGTCCTTTCATATACTTGGCGGGATGCCAGGGAGTCCTGTAATCCCATACCGCCGGGTCCAGAGTCCAATCGTCCGAGACCAGCCTTTCCATCCACCCGCCGTAGATACTGGTCAGTTTTTCTGTTTGCCAGGGGTCAAAACTGGTGACATTCCGGTTCGCCCGAATCTGCATTTCACCGCCGTATTGAGGCTTGCCTAGTTTATCCCACCAGTTACTAGTAGTTTTTTTATCCTGTTTCACGCGTTCTCCTCATTATGTCTCTATAGGTTCCTGATGTTTATTTGTTAAGCATTTCGACTTGTATATATTTCGGATATAAAAACAATAATATGCCTTCAACCTCCGGATTGTAAAGCAAAAATAACCATTGAGGGACAAAAAAACTAAACGCCAAGTATAAATCCGCGCTAACCGGTTGAAAACAAATCAGACAATATACAGGCGGAGTTATTTTACATTGCCGATACTAAAGAACTATCGGCGGGTAAACCAAAGTCGGATAGATTAGTCTTTATAGAAAGATGATAATATATTCGAGTATTATTAAGGCTTTCAAAGGATGAAAGTATCGACAGTCTGTTAATAAGGGCATAAATCAATCAACTCACTCGAATTTAACAAATAATAAACACACGGCAAAGCTTGAGACAAGGAAGAAAATGGATAATATTGTTAGTTCACAGGATTTGGTATTGCCTTTAGAATATCCGGTTAAATCCGGTGACGGCATAGATATCGACATAAAAATACAGGTTGTCGCCATCATAGGAAACTACAATATTTTCAAGCAAAAAACAAATTTGAATCCCTCCACATCAGAGATTTCACCCGTGGCCGCCTATCTTTCCGGACTGGATGAATTAAAAAACCTGCTTAAATCCGAATCATCCGCATACAGCGCAGAACAGCTGTTACATGACCAGGCGGTGGCTAATCAAATAACGATAAAAATCGAGGGGACGTTATCACAGGTTCTGCAGGAAAATGGCCTGCAATTTGTTCGTATTTCAGCGCTTAACCCGGGGAAAATTGAAACACAGCCGCAACCGTCCATAAGTTCAGCCAGTAGCTCTTCGCCTCAGGCGTCCGGCAAATCATCGAATTTCTGGCATGTGCCGTTTATTGCCACCATCGCGCTCTTGATTGTTATTATCGTAGTGTTTATTGCTTCTCACTCCAGCGCATCAGCAACAATTTCGAAAAAAGATAAAACAATCGCAGCATTACAGAATAAAATCGATCCTGCCAAAGAGCAGTTGGCCGCCATGCAGGCTAAAGTCAAAGAGGCGGGCGATATTTTGAATCTGTCCCTTTCAACGACAGAAGCTAAGGAAGTCACCATCAATCAATACGGCGGACAATCAACCAACGTAGTCACTTTTAATGCTAAATATGCCGGTTATGTCGTCATTACCGGGCAAAGTACCTCCAATAACGGGCTGATTAATGTGACTAACAAGACGGATGATCAGACGTTTATTGTACCCAATACTTTTTATTCTGATACAGCGCAAATAGTGCCGGTATTACCGGGAACAGTGGCCGTTGAATTTACCAATGTTAATATATTAAACGGCGCAACAACAACACTGACCGTTGTCTATCACTATTAAATAGGGCCGTTTTTAATGATAAACATCAACGTTACCGATGGTCTACCGTTTTCAGCCGTTAATGAAAAGATACTAATATTTCGATGAGTCTACTTCTTCCATCTTCCCATTCATGGTATAAATCACTCTTTCGCAAATATTGGTGACCCTGTCCTCGCTGCGTTCCAGGTTATGGGTTACCCAGATCAGACGGGTTGCCCTGGTAATTGTTTTCGGGTCTTCTGCCATAAAAGTGAGCGATAACCAACCTGCGCTGTTGATTGAATCGTCGCAAGGAAAGAGGCCGGTACGACTTGGCCTCTTTCCTTTTTACCAAATAAATCAAACCAAAATTCCGGAGATTAGTTAATATCCCAGAGATTTTTTCAGGTTCTGGTCTATCCAGAACCGCGATGTATAAAAACCAAGTATGCTCGGCCCCCAGTTGCCGTAGGTTGAACCGTACTGCCCGTTGTATCCCTTAAACCACGGCTGCACAAGACTGAAAGTCATCGGCTGCAGTAATGATACGGTAAAGTGCTGCTGCGCGATATACAAGTTACAATCACTGACGATTTTCTTCACCTGATCTGTACTTGTAGCTGCCAGCGCCGCGGGATAGAAGGTATCATATTTAGCATCATTGACCCTCAAGTACTGGTTATTACTACCTGACAGGAACTTTTGAAGTTGTAAAATCGGTTCATTTGTCTTGCCCATTACTCCGCCGGTTGAAAGCGAAGCTAACGCGTCTTGTTTGTAACCCGTGGAAACGAAGGCGTTCCAGGACGCATTATCCATTGTTCGTATCTCCATATCGACTCCGACATCGGCGAAATACGATTTCACGATCTGCAGTAACCCCATGTCGTGTACAGTATCTACCACGATATCGGTTTTAAAGCCGCTGGGGTAACCTGCCGCAGCTAAAAGCGCCTTGGCTTGAGTAGGATTATATGCGTACTCATCCTTCAGCGATTGCGGCCAGTTCTGATAAGGGTTTCCCCAACCGGTCATATATTTGGAGGTTAATGCAACCGGGTCTGATGAAGTAGTGCCGTTATAATATGTTTTTGCGATAGTCGGCAGGTCGAGCGCCATCTGCAAGGCTTTCCGGACATTGATATCATTAAAAGGTTTTACATCGTTTCTCGGATCTATAGAAAGACCTGCGGAGAACGGAATGCCCACCAGGGTAATTGACGGGTTCGTTTTCTTTACATCCTGAGTGGCTGTGTACGGTAAATTATCAATGGCATCGATCTTGCCCGTCCGCAATCCGGAGATTGCCGTTGCATCGTCGGGTATTATCAGGTACTTGACAGAATCTACATAAGGGAGCTGGTTCTTCGGATAACGCTCGTCATAACCCCAATAATTGGGATTCTTGACCATAGTTGCCGACGCGCCGGAAACAAAATCCGTCAACATGAAAGGACCGGTGCCGATGGCATGGTGCCAATCATTGACATCGCCCCATTGTTTCACTGCGTCGGGATTTTCAATGCACATCTCCGAAGTAGCGCTCAGTTGCAGACACTCTGTAATAAACTCAGGATTAGATGATTTCCACTTAAAAACTACCGTATATTTATCGGTAGCAGTTGCGGATAAGAGACTCGGCATGTTCGGTTGTTCGGCATGCGGGCCCCCGAATTTATTAAACAGGCCGCTTGTAGAATCGTACATCCGCATAAAATGGAAAACAATATCATCGGCTACCAACTCACGTCCATTTGCCGGCGGTAAATTCTGCCAGTGGATCCCCTGACGCAAATGTATGACATAAGTGCTTGTGTCCGTAAATTCCCAGGAAGCAGCCAGATTGCCTTTTACAAAATCACTGGGACGATACATCATTGTATAGCTGAACGTCGATGGGTCCAGTGTCCAGTCGTCAGAAGTCATTTTTTCCATCCATCCTGACTCTATTCCAACGATGAAGTTGTTCATGAACGGGTCCCAATTCACGATGTCTTTTGTAAGACGCAGGGTCATTTGTCCGCCGTACTGCGGTGTGCCAAGTTTGTCCCACCATTTACTGGCTGTGACAGCCGAAGTGGTTACCTTCGTAGCTGGTGCAGTAGTTGAGCTGGATTTTGTGCTGCATGATACTAATATCAAGGATATTATCATCAGACAACTCAAAATCAAAATTCCGGTCTTTCCTTTCATCTTTGCTCCTTATATTTTACTAAAACTCATCCTGGAATCCGGTGTTTTGATGCCTTTTCAATCGTGTTTTCTCAATAGTTTATGCTATAGTTTTCACTATAGATAATGTATGTTGTTTGGTAATATAACACATCTCCTTTTCCTTGTCAATATCATCCATTGATTATGCTCACCGTCTACTTTATACTTAAAGAATATGTCGTCCCCGTCTCCCGGAGGTGCCCATTTGGAAGAACGTATCTCTAAAGATCTTAAACGCTACGCCTGGATTTTGATCGGCAAAGCCCGGGAAGATATGCTCAAAGCTCGCCAAAAAGAACTCGCCCCCTATGAAATTTCGCCCAGGCAGGCCTATGTCTGTGACATCCTTTTTCACCTCGGCCGTAAGTCGACCATCGCCGAGGTCGCCAAACATGTGGATCGAGAGGTCAATACACTGTCCCAGCAGTTGAACCGGATGGAAAAGGATGGGTTGGTCAAGCGCTACCAGGAAAAGGCCAAATCTACCCTCTTAACCTTTGAGTTGACAGAGAAGGGTTTGGCTGCCTATCAAAACAGCCTGAAAAGAGCTGCCATCAAAAAGATCATGTCTGTCCTCTCCGAGCAGGAACTCCGCCAGTTGATCGCCACGATGGAGCAAATTATCAGCGCCGCCGAAAAATATCAAGCCGATTAATTTATTCTATTTTCTTTTTTCCGCTTGAGTGGATAGTGCCCAAAATACAGCTTCAGGGGTCATCGGCAGTGCTTTTAATCTTATTCCTGCCGCGCTGTGGACGGCGTTGGCAATTGCCGCCAGGCAAGGGATAATGGGCGGCTCGCCGACACCGCGCATCCCGTAGGGACCGGTAGCCGAATTTTCTTCCACTATTAAAGTGTTAATGAAAGGCAAATCCAACGATGTGGGCATGCGGTAATCTAATAAAGAAGGATTTTGCATTATCCCATCCTTCTGGTCATAGTTCTCCATGAGCGCCCAACCGATACCCTGGGAAACCGCTCCCTGCATCTGACCTTCCACCAGCATGGGATTAACAGCCAATCCAACATCTTGAGCGGCGACATATGAAAATACCCGAACTTTCCCGGTCTCTTTATCAACCGCAACTTCCGCCATATGGACAGAGCACATCGGGACTGGCGGCGGCATTCCGATAGATCCTCGCCCGATAATCGGTCCACCTCCTCTCGAAAAAGTCGCGCTGCGGGCGAGGTTCGCAAAAGCGAGAAACTTGTCCGGCGCGCCTTTTACGACAACCCGTCCGTTAATAAAATCCAAATCTTCGGGTTTCATTTTCAATTGAAGGGAAGCGTGTTGAATAATCTGGTCTTTCGCATCACGGCACGCTCGATAAACCGCCGTGCCCATTTGATGAGTGGTCTTGCTGCCTGATGAAGTACTGGAATAACCGGCGGTTTCGGTATCTCCGGATACTACTGTCACATTTTCAAAAGGAATGCCGAATTCCTCGGCAACAATCTGCGCAAGCGCGGTTCGGCTGCCTGAAACATCAGCCGAACCAACTACCAATGTCACGGTTCCGTCAGCATTGATATTGATATGCGCGGACGAAAAACTGACGCCTCCCGGCCAGAAACCGCAGGCTATCCCTACTCCAACGTTTTTATCTGTATGTACACTTCTCGTAGAAAGATATTGTTGCATTTTTACCAGGGTTTCTTTAAAACCAATCCTTGGTAAAATTACCCCGTTTGCCATCGGGTCGCCTTCTTCAACTGCGTTTTTAAGCCTGATTTCCAGAGGATCCATTTTTAAAGTTCTGGCAAGTAAATCCATCTCCGATTCCACCGCAAACGCTCCCTGGGGAGCTTGCGGAGCGCGGTAAAAACCGCTGGGAGTCGTATTGGTAAAAACATCGTAGCAATCAACCTCAAGATTAGGAACGCGGTAGGCGCTCAGGCTACTGATGCTAGCATCCAGAGCCAACGGGGTGATTCCGCTAAAAGCGCCGGAATCAAAAATGAACCTGGCTGATACAGCGGTAAGGCATCCGTCTTTGTCAGCTCCAAGCTTTAGAGTGATTACCGAGGCAGGCGCCGGACGATTATCAATAAAATCCTCAGACCGTGTCAGCGCCATTTTCACCGGCAATCCCGTTTTAAGCGATAAGAGAGCGCATATTGGAGACAGCGGTTGAAGGTTCTTGCCGCCGAATGCTCCCCCGATCTCTACCGGATTGACTTTAATTTTATTCAGCGGTAAATTCAAAAAAGCCGAGCACAATTCCCTGACCAGGAAAATACCCTGGCAATCCGTCCAGATATTGACTTTACCATCAATTCCGGCGCTAGCGACCGAGATTCTCGGTTCAAGATAACCCTGGTGAACCCTTTGTGTGTAAAATGTATCTTCAAGTATCACAGCGGCTTGTTTGAACCCAATTTCGACATCACCGCGGCGGTATTCCATATGCAAGGCTGTATTATTTAGGAGGACATCCCTGTCAGGGTGCCCCGCGGTGTTTTTTACAGCCTGGATCTCCGGATGGACAACAGGCGCACCCGGTTTCATGGCATCCAGAACACTCGCGACCTCTTCCAGTTTTTCATATCCAATTTCAATCAGATCTATTGCTTCTTCGGCAACTGACTGATTTATCGCTGCTACCGCTGCTACCGGTTGTCCGGCATAGATCACTTTACCGGTGGCCATACAAGGGTAAGCGGAATTAAGGACGAATGGTTTGTTGTTTTTGAATGCGGGAATGTCGTCTGCAGTAATAACCGCAGCCACACCTTTTAACGCCCGGGCTTTTGATATATCGAGCCGCCGGATTTTGGCATGCGCATAAGGACTGCGCAGCATTTTCCCGTAAAGCATTCCCGGCAGACTGATATCGGCAGTGTAGACGGCCCTGCCGGTGGCTTTCTCCAGCGCATCGATACGGGGTAAACGTTTTCCTAAAACCGCATATTCCGGCATGGTCTCTCCTGATTCATACCTTTTTTCAAAATTGCTCTAACGAATATATCATCGCCGGTGCGGTGGCACTATTTTCTGACAAGCCCGAATTTTTTCCTGTTTGCGATACATTCTTTCACCGATATCGCGATGTCCCGAGCCCCAAGCCCGAACAGGTCTTTAAGTTCATCCTTATCCGCACTAAGCCTGGCGGATTGACTGAATTCGTCTTCTACCCCAACGGTCACTAATGCCGCAGGCATGTTCCTCGAAAGGACACCCGCGACCGCTTCACCAAGGCCGCCGATTACGGTCCCGTTTTCCGCGGTAACGATTGCGCGGGTCTTTTTGGCAGCTTTGATTATCGCATCTTCATCCAGCGGTTTCAGGGTGCTCATGTTCACGATCCCGACCTCAATTCCGTCTTTTTCCAGGATATCTACCGCTCGAATAGCTTCTGTTACCATGTAGCCGGTGGCAATGATCGTCGCATCTTTGCCGTCTTTAATCGTGTACGCCTTACCGATTTCAAAGGGATAATCATCGGTAAAAATCCTTAAGGGAGGCGGCGCGGTGTATTCCATCCTGAAATATACCGGTCCGACATAGTCTGCCATCGCCAAAAAAGCTTTTTCTGTTTCCACGACATCCGCGGCATTGATGATGACCAGATTCGGAAGTACACGGGTGCAACCTATCCCTTCGACGATATCGTGGGAGATTCCCATTTCACCCCAAACTCCATCACGGCCGGAAATTTTCACGTTGAAGCGGTCTACCAGAATGCTCTGCCTGATCTGGTTATAGGCGCGTTCGATCACCGCAAAAGTAAAACTATACAGAAACGGCATATATCCTTGCGCGGCCATTCCGGCAGCGATAACGGCGCCGTTAGCCTCTGCAATACCGCATTCAATAATACGGTTCGGCGCATTTGCTTTAAACCAGTCCAGTCCCAGCGCGCCGCCGTCCTCGAGGATAGCTACCGACCGGGGATATTTCTGCGCAACCTTGATCATTGCGGCCTCGGCTCCCGGAGTTGTTGCTGCAGGCGGGCCGATCTCAACGTATTTGTTAAATTTAGCCATAGATCTTTCTCCCTTCTTTAAGCGCGATACTGATACCCTCTGCCCGGCCGGAATGCATGTGAGTAGTCTCCCAGGTGGGCACTCCATGCCCTTTCACGGTATGCGCAATAATGCATTTGGGTTTGCCATCGCCGTAAAGATTATTGACCAGGTCAAAGGTATCAACCAGCTCCCTCAGGTTATGGCCGTCAATTTCCTTGACCCACCACCCGAATGCTTTGAATTTTTCATCCAGGGGCGCAATAGGCATTATCTGGTCAACCGGGCCGTCCAGGCAGAACTTGTTATAGTCGACGATGCAAATCAGGTTATCCAGTTTGTATTTCGCGGCAAACATTGCGGCTTCCCAGATCTGCCCTTCATTACATTCCCCATCACCGATAATCGTGAATACACGATATGCAGGGCTGTATTTTACGATCAATCTGGGCAAAAATCCGGCTGCGACCGGCATAACCGGAGGGTTTATTGTTGCCTCGGTTTTTTCAGCCATCGCCATTCCCGCGGCAAAGGACAAGCCCTGTCCCAATGAACCGCCGGAGTAATCGATGCCGGGTGTGCACCACCGGTCGGCATGACCTTGAAATGGCGAACGATAGGAATAGTATTTATCCAGGTTGTCGCTGGATACATAACCGATCTCCGGTAATACCGCATAAAGAGCCTCGGCGGCATGCGCTTTGGAAAGGACGACCCGGTCTCTTTCCAGCCAATCGCAATTATTAGGATCCAATTTCAGGTGATGGAAATAAAGCGCAGTCACGATCTCCACCAGCGACATTGTCCCACCGCAGTGCCCCATGTGACTCGATTCAAAAATCCTGAAAACATTCCGGCGGATTATATCTGCTTTATTCTCGAGTTCTGCAATTACTTCCGGGCTGTGAGCCATGTTTTCCTCCCCTTGATCTCAATTTTGACTGTATTCAGTGACAGGCTATTACCGCATTTCGGGCATACATTTTTGTAATATCCGAGCACTGTTTCCTCCGAAGGGATGGCGCGCATATACAGGCGGCGCTTGATCTCCTCCCCAAAATACAACATCATATTACAATTACTACAATAGATTTTTTCGGTCATTAATCAACCTCCCGTTTTGTTCTAAACTCAATGTTCGGCCAGCTTAGTTGCAATAGCGTGGCGAATTTTGCTATGGTTTCAGCATTATCTTGATGCCTTGCCCTTTTTTGTGGGCTTCAAAGGCCGCAATTGCTTCCTGCAATGGATATACTTTTATCAATGGTTTGAGATCCAGTGTGGGCAACATTTGCAGCGCCCGCGGGTATGAATAAGGTGTTTGTCTCACGCCGCGGAGAGTAAGCTCTTTAGAGCTGAAGTAATTGATCGGGACGCCCAAATCGAAATTCCGGGGATAACTGGCAACCCAAACGATCGTACCGTCCCCATCGGTTAACAGGAGCAGCTGCCGGGCGATCGCAGGTATGCCGCTAGCTTCGAAACAGACATTGAAACCGCGTCCGTCAGTCAGTTTGTTAGCAACGGCCAGCAGATCTTCCTTCAACGGATCCACTATATGAGCGCCAAACTGTTTGGCCAGCGCCCTTTTTTCGGCAACCGGCTCCGAGACCAGCACTTTTGATGCTCCTGATTTTAAGGCTAATTGCAATAGTAATAAGCCGATCGGTCCGCCGCCGGTGATCAACACGGAATCTCCTAGTTTCATGCGGGCGATATCAAGCGCATGCACCGCTATCGATAGAGGCTCGAGGAAGGCGCCCACATCCAGGGGAAGATCGTCCGGTAAAGCAAAGACGGTATTTTCCCGGTACACGGAATATTCTGCCATCGCGCCGGAAAAAGGCGCTGTTCTTTCACAGAAATTGGCCATCATGTCGGTGCAATAATGACAGGCTCCGCAAACGCTCTTATAGTTCATGGCCACATGTTGCCCGATCTTGAAATCGCCTTTAATATCCTTGCCAATCTGCACAATCGTGCCTGAAGCTTCATGTCCGATGATCCTCAGTCCTTCCCGCATTTCGTGTCCCATCATTTTTACATCGTCGGGCACAATACCGGGTTTTTGAGGCCGGCTGACAACGCCTTCCGGGGGCGGGCCCGCAATCTGGCCTTTTAAAATAATGGAGTCAGTGCCGCAAATCCCTGCGTAAGCTATTTTTACTTTGATCTCATCGGGTTTACAATCGGGCTCAGGGACGTCCTGTATCTCCAGCACACCAACTTCCTTCACTACCACAGCTTTCATTATCTGGTATCCTCCATATCGTTTTGCTGATTGTTCATTTCATGGTACCCAACTTTTACTTTGGGTTTTACAATTAAAAAAATAAGGCTTTCTAAGGCCATAGATCTTGTGCTACATCATCCAGTCCAAGGCTAACCAATTTGTCCTTACTCGGCCTGGTGGTCACGAAATCCCAATCAAGAGCGCCCAGGTTCCAATATATTTGAGCCTCGATATCAGAACTCACTCCGGCAAGCGGACCGGTTTTTTGGGGAGGTTTACCCGTAATTCGCGGATGCAGCGGCCATTTCAATTCGGTAATGCCCTCCCGCAAGTTGAAAACGTGCCGCATATTGGCGATTCGCTCAGCGGCCTTAAACAGGTCAGCCAGCGAATAGTTCCATCCGGTGACGGCATTGAAAAACCCCAACAACCGCTTATCGGATTCAGGCGAAGGAATCAGTCCGTAGTCGCTAAACATACATAATCCGGTTATGTTAACCAGGTGTTTCCGAAACCCAAACGGGCCGAAACCGGCAGTATGCCGTCCCGGTGTCGCATCCATCTGATAACGGGCAGCCGGCGGCCAGCTCTGGGTCCGGCTGGGGGCTTTCGGGTCATGCATACCGAGTTCCTGCCCGCCGATATGGACGGCAAATTTCTCCGCGCCCTTGCCTATTCTTTCCGCAGCTATCCTGACGCCATCCGCCAGGATCCCGCCCAATCCTTCCCTGTTCACCACTTTAATGGTCATCGCGATCATTGCCCGATGGTCGCCCCATTTAAGATCGATGCCGCCTGTATCCTCTTTGGTCAATATGCCGTTTTCATATAGCTCCATCGCAAACGCAACAACCCCGCCTGCCGAAAGCGTATCGATGCCTGCGCGGTTGCAAATATCGTTTGCCATCATGATCGACCCGGTGTGAACATTGCCGCAATTGGTACCGAAAACCGCGATTGTCTCGTATTCCGGACGGCGGCTGCCTTCAGCATACCGGTATTCCCCTTCGCCTGCTTTTAAAATTCCTTTACAGCGCAAAGGGCAGTGCCAGCAGCCATACCCCTTTTCAACCTGTGCAGCAAAAACATCATAATGCAGACTGGAGCGGTCGGGGAGATCAACCACGCCGATCCCTCCCCAGTTCTTGACCGGGCTGTCGCCGTTATGCGCCGATTCATATGCCCCGTGGCTGGTGCCGTACTGGTTCATCCGCTCCATGTGTGATTGACCGGACGGTCTGGGCATCCGCCAAACTTTAATCTGTTCCGCATTGATCAACCCGGCTGCGGTTTTATCGAAGATCGGAACATCCTGATTCCCTGCAACTACTACCGCTTTTAGTTTCTTCGACCCCATCACGGCGCCAAGACCTGAGCGCGCAGCATAACTGCCGTGATCGGTCATAATGCCGGCAATTAACGATAATTTCTCGCCCGCCGGTCCGATACAGGCAACCCGGGATTGTGTGCCGTATTGTTCCGTCAAGGTGTCTTCTGTATCGTAAGTATCTTTTCCCCAGAGATGACCGGCGTTTTTGATATATACTTTCCCGTTATCGATCAATAAATAAACCGGTTCAGGTGAAATTCCCGTAAAGAATACAGCATCAAAACCGGCGAATTTAAGATATGGACCAAAATAACCGCCGGAATTNNGTACCGGTGGGAACCGGCGTACCGGTAAGCGGCCCGGTAACAAAACCTAAAATATTCTCCTGCCCCAGGGCGTCAACACCGGCTTTCTGCCTGCTGTAAAGCACTCTGGCTCCGATTCCGTAACCGCCAATGAAATCTCTGCACATTTGCTCGGATAATACTTCTTCTTCAATCAATCCGGTCGAAAGATCTACGAATAATATTTTTCCTGTGTATCCGCCAGACATTTCATTCTCCTGCGATACCTATCAAGTATCAATATCCTAGCACTTTGGAACTGTTTATGCTTATTCCGGAAACCGTTAAAAACAATCATGCTTAATTGCTGCTAATGGACGACTACTTCATCCCCTTCCCACTCGTATCGGGCGTTCAAGGCGGCAGCTGCAGTAATTTGTTGCATATAGTCGAACACTCGCTGTCCCCTATCGTCATGTTTTAATAACTCCGGCTGTCCTTCACCGTTAATTAAACAAGGAAGGAATCCTGCTTTCGCTATCTTTCCGCCGTCGATAGTGCACTTGGCAATAATAGTCAAATTAGAATTCTCAACCGTCGGCCATGATTGGTTTTCATTTATTTCAATACCAAAGGACTCTCTGAATATTTTCTGCTGCTGTTCGATCATCCACTCCGGCCGTTTTCTATTCGGCGCAGGCGGGTCGATAAAACTGGCTAATCCATGAAAGATCATTTTTTGCTTGTATTGCTCAATTCCTCTCAGCATATGCGCGTGTTCGGCCAAAATCAGGTCCGCCCCGGCGTCGATTGCGGCATGCGCCACTAATTGTTCATACATCGCCAACTTTACCGGCGTCAATCCGATACCTTTATGAAAATGCACTACCAGCACATCACAAGTGTCCCTTAATTTACAGATATCATCCCTCATCATGTTCAA
>PMBW01000075.1:19627-22817 GCA_003153075.1 Dehalococcoidia bacterium
GTATCCTTTATTCCGGGCGCACCCGCATCCCAGATTTTGTTACCTGCCAGATGAATTACAGTAAACCCGGCGGATCGTAACGCCTCCAGGTTTTTAGGGTCGCAGCTGTGCGGTAAACCATTCGGATGCCCAATCACGCCCCACGCGCCGGTGATATCGGGACGCAGCGTGCAAGGTGTTTCTAATTGCCCTACCACAACTTCGGATTGTTTCAGGGTGGGAGAGATCGGTTTAAACATGTTGTGGGGATCTTTTACATTGAGGGACATGTCTCCGACCGCTAACAAACTAAAGGACTTATTAACCATTTGTCGATGCTCCAGATTATTCAGGAATAATATTGCTCCGGGGTAAATTCCGTAAAAGCCGGTAATATTTAAAAAATAGCTCTTTAAGGCTGCTTCATATCACCCCAAGCCATCGCCTCCCCGGGTACCATCAGCGGAAGAATAAATCAGCGTATTTTACTGAGAGTTCACCGGTAATTTGGACTTTCCCGGAACGTGAAACCGTCAATTGCTAAAAACCGGCTTTATCCTTTTTGATAAACAAAAATTTGCAAAATTGGTGACCTTGATTCTCAATAACTATTATTTCAATACAAATTAATTGTGTTTTCTTAATAGTTTATGCTATAGTTTTCACTATAGATAATGTATGTTGTTTGGTAATATAACACATCTCCTTTTCCTTGTCAATGTCATCCATTGATTATGCTCACCGTCTACTTTATACTTAAAGAATATGTCGTCCCCGTCTCCCGGAGGTGCCCATTTGGAAGAACGTATCTCTAAAGATCTTAAACGCTACGCCTGGATTTTGATCGGCAAAGCCCGGGAAGATATGCTCAAAGCTCGCCAAAAAGAACTCGCCCCCTATGAAATTTCGCCCAGGCAGGCCTATGTCTGTGACATCCTTTTTCACCTCGGCCGTAAGTCGACCATCGCCGAGGTCGCCAAACATGTGGATCGAGAGGTCAATACACTGTCCCAGCAGTTGAACCGGATGGAAAAGGATGGGTTGGTCAAGCGCTACCAGGAAAAGGCCAAATCTACGCTATTAACCTTTGAGTTGACGGAGAAGGGTTTGGCTGCCTATCAAAACAGCCTGAAAAGAGCCGCCATCAAAAAGATCATGTCTGTCCTCTCCGAGCAGGAACTCGCCCAGTTGATCGCCATGATGGAACAAATTATCAGCGCCGCCGAAAAATATCAAGCCGGTTAAAGCATCCTGATACGGGATAACAGGATTAGGCCTGAAAGGAAAATTTAAATGTTCGATACGCAGATGAGAGCGCCGTGGGGTTGGCGAGGTGTTTTAGGTTTTATCAACCCTGCCGTTGTTTTGTCACTTGGGTCCGAATACGCTTACAAGTTGAGCCTCGAGGGCGTCGGCATGATGGAAGTAACCCTGGGACTTGTCCGCGTAACAGATGACAACATGGGTAAAGTGCTGCCCGGACTTGACAGCGCAGCAAAAACACTGGCCGACCAGGGCGCGCAATTCGTCTGTCTGGGTGGGCCGCCGGCAACACTGGTAGATGGAGCAGACCATAATCTACAGTTTAAAAAACGGCTGGAAGATATAACCGGATTACCTTCAACGACATCGCTTTTGGCCACAATTGACGCGTTCAATACCATGGCAGTTAAAAAAATAATAATTATCGAGCCAGGCTCCAGTGACGGTCAGGATATCTGGGTACAGCGAATGAAAAGCTATTTCGAAAGAAACGGCTTTACGGTGGTCAATACACGCAGCGCCCGTTCAAAGACGACAACGCTGGGCAAAGCAAAATTACCAATGAACCTGCCGTATGATCTGGCTAAAGAAGCTTTACTTGAGACACCGGAGGCAGAGGGTATCTATATTGCCTGCAGTGTTTGGGGAGGACCCCCTGTTGTCCAATGCCTGGAAAACGAATTCAAAAAGCCGGTGATAATTGATGATGCTAATTATATCTGGGCAGGCTTGAAGGCACTAAATATCAGGTTGCCCATTAAAGGATTAGGACGACTTTTTGAAACATTGTAAGCCGGTAAATTAAGTCAGGCAAAAAAGAACCGACCGTTCTATCATTTCCCCCGCCGTTATCAGCACACTTACCGGGGGACGTTAACCGGCAATTCGATGATAAAGGGGCACCCTCGCCCGCTTGCCCTCATTGCTGATAGCGTCTACATCTGCTTTGATATCCTCCGGAACGCCGATCTCCGGCAATAATTGTGGTGAGGAGACAACTCTATCACTTTGGATCTTTTTCGCAACAACCCCTGCCTGTTCCTGAACACTCTATTCTTTCAGAAATTTAATACCCGTGATTTTATTGTGGAAATCTATATAGGGGCTATACGGAGCGTTGGGATCCAGCGTATTTGCGTCAAAATCACCGCGCGGGATCCGTGTAAAATCCGGAATGGAAAAAATAAACTTGCCCTCCGGCATTTTCAGTATCAGGCACATACCCAGATCAGGCCGCCGCAGGCTGTGCTCCCAGCACTGGATTTTACAGCCGGGGGAAACATAAGGCAGCCCGATCATTATCACGGAACAGATGCGGTCATTAAAGTTCGTGTTACCAAAAACATTACCTTTATCAATGACGCAATCTCCGGCGTTCTCGATCAAGCCGGTGCTGTCGATAATTGATCTGCCGATAGCGAGCAGTTCACTCACTACGCTTGTTATCTTATCCAGACTTTGATTGGGTGAGAAGAACTCTACTACCTTCAATACATCGTTGACTTTGCTCAAGTGGTTGATGAAATTCACGCGTTTAATATTATCACCCGGTGTCTCAGCGTCAATGTGGACTTCATTTTGTCCAAACAGACCGGTGCCCTTAGGCAGCGCTACCAGGGCAGTACCCTCGAAATTTGGTTTTTCGAAGAAAATCGCTACGCTGGGAAAATCCAGCGGTTCCGGAATGAACTTCAGCTTCGGACCAATGGGGAAATCCATATCTGGGATAATCACCTCTTGTCCGAAAAGCGTGACTTTACCGCCGATAAACACATTTAATTGTAAACTGAACTCTCCCGCCCGGGGATCATAAAAAAATTGTAAAGCCTTACTACCGACACCGGTCTTTCCCGGTTCGAGTTCCGGTTTGAAAAAATCCCATTTATTTGAAGCAAATTCCGCAGCCAGGCAAGAAAGACCTCCGTCCTGAATTTTAAAATCGGTAGTA
>PMBW01000270.1 GCA_003153075.1 Dehalococcoidia bacterium
ATCGAGCGGGTCCGAAAGGCGCTGGGGGCGACCATCCAGGCCATCACCGTCACCGTGGAGGCGAGGGATCCCTATACGGCCGGTCATCAACGGCGCGTAACTCAGCTTGCCTGTGCCATTGCCCTGAAAATGGGATTTTCGACAGACCAGATTACCGGGCTCAGGTTAGCCGGACTTATCCATGACATAGGTAAAGTCCGCGTTCCTGCTGAGATTCTCACCAATCCCAATTTACTAACCGAGGCGGAGATGACCATCATTAAGATGCACCCTTCCTTGGGTTACGACCTGTTAAAGACCCTGGATTTACCGTGGCCTGTCGCTGATATCATAAATCAACATCACGAAAGGTTGAATGGTTCCGGATACCCCTCGGGCTTAGTTGGCAACAGCATCATACCGGAAGCGAAGATCCTGGCTGTAGCGGATGTGGTTGAGGCAATTGCTTCGCATAGACCTTATCGACCCGCACTTGGTATTGATAAAGCGCTTGAGGAAATCTCGACACGGAAAAATATTCTCTATGATGCCGAAGTAGTGGATTCTTGCCTGAAAATTTTCAGAGAAGGTTTTAAATTTAAATAAAAATATAATCAAGGACCGATTTGCTTAAAACCCATGTCCCCCTGAGGCGGATTCTACTAATCTACAGGCACGGACGTCTGTCCTGCTACTATTTCTTCAGCAGCTTTACCACATTGTCCAGAATTTTATCCGCGACTTCTCTTTTGCTCATCAATGGGAGGTCTTCCGCTTTGCCGTCTTTTTTGATAATGGTGACTTTATTTGTGTCTGCGCCGAAGACGCCGCCTTTGGTAGAAACGTCGTTGGCGATGATCATATCGAGGACTTTATTGGCGAGCTTCTTTTTGGCATTAGTGATCAAATCCTGGGTCTCAGCGGCGAAGCCGATTTTGAGGAATTTGCCGTTGACTTCGGAGAGGATATCCGGGGTTTTTACCAGTTCCAGCGTTAATCCGCCTGCGCCTTTTTTGATCTTTTGCGCGGCAGTGGTTTTGGGCATGTAATCGGCGACGGCGGCAGCCATGATCAAAGCATCGGTTTTGACGGCGGCTTTGACTACCGCGTCTTTCATCTCTTTGGCGCTCTGCACTTTCACGGTTTCCACGCCGGCAACAATCGTAAGCGCGGTGGGGGTGGTAATCAGCGTAACTGCAGCGCCCCTGTCCCTGGCAGCTTCGGCCAGTGCGTAACCCATTTTCCCGGAGGAGCGGTTACTGATATAGCGCACCGGGTCGATCGCCTCCTGTGTGCCGCCTGCGGTCACGACAATGCGTTTACCGGCCAGGTCGCCGTTTCTGCCAAGGGTTTGCTGGATGGTTCCCATAATTTCGGTGATTTCCGGCAAGCGGCCGTAACCGATGGAGCCGGAAGCCAGCCGCCCGTGCTCGGCAGGAATAATGGTGAATCCCCGCGCCTTCAGTTTGGCGATATTTTCCTCTGTAACCGGATTGACGTACATGTTATTGTGCATAGCAGGTGATAAAACGATCGGCGCCTTCGTCGCCAGCACCGTACAGGTGAGGATATCATCGGCGATACCCGCCGCGATCTTGGCGATAATATTGGCCGTAGCCGGAACAATCACGATGATGTCCGCTTCATCGGCCAGCGAAACGTGGGTAATGGCCGAAAGGGGCGCCGGTTCGAACATATCGGTGACCACAGGATTGCCTGTCAATGCCTGAAATGTCAGAGGTTGCACGAGTTGGGTAGCTTCCCAGGTCATTACGACCCGGACATTGGCGCCGGCTTGTGCCAGTTTGCTCGCCAGGTCGGCTGCTTTGTAGGCTGCGATGCCGCCGCTCACCCCGAGGACGATCATTTTATTTTTCAGCATTTTCAGTCTCCTCCGTTACAAAAAATTAAAATTCCAACTATCAAATTAAATATTATTATTTTGGATTTGTTTGGTATTTGGTTTTTGTATATTGGTATTTTCACCTGCTTATTTGTTCATCTGGTAGATCATTCTTAAACCGATAAGGGTGATATCCGGATTCACTACTTTGAAAATATTGGTTTCTGCCGCGAAAATAGCGCCAAAACCGCCCGTCGCGACTTTAGTTGCCTTCTCGCCCAGCTCTTTTTCTATATGGGCAACCACAGATTCGACCAATCCGGCATAACCGAACATGATACCGGATTGCATAGCGGCAATCGTATTGGTACCGATCGCTTTCTGCGGATGCACAAGCTGAATACGGGGCAGCGCGGCCGTGCGGGAGAACAATGCTTCCGCGGCAGTCATCGGGCCGGGGGCGATTGCACCGCCGATAAAATCACCTTCTTTGGAAATGACGTCAAAGGTGGTGGCTGTGCCGAGGTCGACGACGATAGTGGGGCCGCCGTAAAGCTTGTAACCGGCGACTGTATTCACAATCCGGTCCGGACCAACTTCCTTGGGATTATCAAAACGCACTCGGATGCCGGTTTTTACACCGGCCGTAACCACCAGCGGTTTGATCTTGAAGTAATCATCAAGCAGTTCAACAAAAATCGGCACCAGCGGCGCAACTGTACTGCACAATGCTACCTCCTTGATATCGGAAATAGCAATTTTACGGAATTGCAGTAAAGTCATCAACGCAGCGGCATATTCATCGGGCATTTTATGGATATCAGTGGCCATGCGCCATGTATAGCGGATTTGTTCGCCTTCAAAAATCCCCATCGTGACATTTGTATTGCCGATATCGATTGCCAGAAACATAGGGTTTGCCTCCTCGCCGGCATTCATTCATACACTACTATTGTACCAAGTGTAGCAAGGGTTTCAAGTTATGGTCAACTATTTGCTGATGTCTTGCAGTTTTTTCAACATTGCCTGCCAATGGGTGCCCTGCCAGTAAATACGGCGGCAATGCGGGCATTCCACATATTGCGTTTGGGTTTGGTAGACATAGGGCGGCACCCTGTCTTTGATATCTGCCTTGCTTGCCTTCACTAGCGGACGGTTGCATTCCAGACACAAACTGAAGGGTTTGAAAACGGAGTCCAATCCAAGTTCGTCGATCACCTGTTGGATTTGTTGTAACGGGTTATCGTTTCTAATGAAAACGGCTTTCAGTTCCCCGATTGTAATCACGCGCCTCCGCATCAATTGCGTATCGCGGGTCAGAATAACGCGGTTTTCGGCCAGGGCGGTGTGGATCAGGTATTTGTCATCGCGGTTATCGAAGAGGGTGGTGTCATAGCCGATCATCCTCAACCATTTGGCGAGTTTTCCGCAATTCAGATCGACGATGAACCGGGGATTTTCTTCAGGACACATAGTTAATTCCGCCTGTGACGAAATTACAATGTAACCAGCATGCCTTCGCGGCCGGGGATGATCGAGGCGTTTAATTGCGCCGCGACGACCTTCAATTCGTTCTCGATCAGTTCTTTTTCCGGACTTTGCGGGAACATGTGCACGGTAATAACCTTCGGCAGGTATCCCTTAATTAACAGGAAAGACTCCAGTTCCTCTTTAAGCAAAGAAGGTGTGAGGTGACTGGCTTCTTTAGCGGTCTTTAAAAACCCATTGGCCCCGGTCACTTCCACGATCAGCAAATCAGGAGAAATAAGCGGCCAAATCGCGCCCAGGCCGTTACCGGTATCGCCGGTATAGAAAAGCTTCTTGCCTTCCGGTGAAGTAATCTGGTATCCCACGGAGGGTACGGAGTGTTTCATCGGCACGGCCAGAATATTGTAATGCAGTAGGGAGAATGGCTTTAACGGTTCGATCGGGATGAAATTGATCGTGGGGTTTTCCGCCGGATGGATTAAAAAATTCCTGTACAAATTATCCGGGTATTCAAACAGATACCTGAGGGCTTCATATACCGGTTTAATTGAATAGATATTGATCCTGGATTCCTTAACATGAAAGGTCATGCCCATCATCGGGATGTCTTTTATGTGGTCGTAATGGTGGTGTGTCACCAGCAGCGCCTGAATTGCCAGTTGTTCGGAAAAAGTCAGGCCGGAAATCAAACCGCCGGCATCGATGGCTAGAACGTTATCGATCAGCAAAGTGACAGGTTTAACGTCTTTCGATTCGCTGTTATGCGCGCCGAGAAATCGGATGTTCATCTTTCAACTGTTTTCCTTTCCCCGAGATGGAGAGGATTGAAGTCGGTTTTATAGTCATAGGTATCAACCGATTCATTTTTCTTTAAGTAACCGACGATGACGTAAGTCAGCGGCGTGAAGACCACTTCGATGGCTACTTTGGCGGCCCAGTGCCAGAGGATCATCCATGGCGTGAAGAAGGACGCGCCGATATACGCGCCGATGATGAAAATGACGGTATCGAGCCCTTCTCCGACGATTGTCGAACCGATCGTGCGCGACCACAGCCAGCGCCCTTTGGTCAGGATTTTCATTTTGGCTAGAACAAAGGAGTTACTGAATTCACCGACCAGATACGCGAGAAATGAGGCGGCCAACAAACGGGGTGTGTAGCCGAGAATGGTAGTATAAGCGTCCTGTCCTGTCCAATTGGCGGCCGGTGGCAATAACCCGCCCAGCCAGGCAAAGACGACAAAAATGAGGTTACAGAGAAATCCCAGCCAGATCACCTGGCGCGCTTGCTGATAACCATACACTTCGGTGAGGATATCCCCGAAAATATAACTGAAAGGGAACAGGATGACGGCGGCCGGCAGCGTGACGGAGCCGACGCCCCAAACTTTTGCCCCGATGATGTTTGCCGTCAGCAGGCAGGTCACAAATAGCGCAGTAATAATGACAAAACGATTTGAATATTTCATAAAAACTCAACGATTCATCTCATTCTAGCATATCCGTTGCATCGTATTCTAAAAAATGTGTATTATGGAAGTAATGAGTACGGAGTCAGGTTTCCATAAATTTCAGGTTAGGGTAAAAAAAGCATTGGGCATGAATGTCATCCTGTGCGATACCTGCAAGTGGGATTGGCGCGGCGCCTGCCACAATCCGGCGCGTCCGAATGCGACATATTGTGAAGAATACAAGAATAAGAGCAAATAGGTAAACTCTCAATCCTGAATACTAAATACTAAACAAATTCAAAGCTCCAAATACCGATTATCCAACCTGGTACCATATGGAGACAATGCTCTATCGGTATGTCCATTCTGGCGGATGGCCGAGGCCGCTGCCGAAACACTTGACGAAGGAAATGTGCCAGAATCCAGCCTTCAATCCCGCATGTCTTTTATCCTTCCTCTTAGGAATGCAGACTAAAAGTTGCAAAAACGGCAGGATTCGTATAATATTTTCCCATAATCCAAATTAATGCTGTGAAGAGAAAAGCAGGTAATAAGTGAAACTACAAGATATAAAATGCATCGGGGTAATGGGGGCGGGGGTGATGGGCGCCGGTATCAGCGAGGTTGCTATTGCTGCAGGTTATAAGGTTGTTGCCCGTGACCTCACCAAAGAAATCCTGGCCCGTGCTAAAGATAATATTATCAATGGTCATTTCGGTTTGAAGGGCGCAGTGGAACGCGGCAAGATGACGCAGGAACAGTTGGAGAATGCCATGGCGAACCTGACTTTGACTACCGACGTGGAAGATCTGAAGAATTGCGACATTATTATGGAAACTATCGGGGGCGGCCCTTCCGGTCAGGTAGAAAACAAGGATATTAAATTAAAGGTTTTCGCCGAGCTTGACCGCGTGGTGAAAAAGGGCGCGATTTTTGCCTCCAATACATCAAAGTTCACTATTGCCGACCTGGCGGCGGTAACGACCAGAAAGCAATCGTTTATCGGCATGCACTGGTTCAGTCCGGCAGTGGCGATGAAAATTGTCGAGGTGGTATGGACACCGGATACCACCGAAGCGACTATTCAGTTGATCGAGGCGCTCAGTGAGAAACTTGGCAAGACGCATGTCCGTGTTAAAGATGTGCCTGGGGATATGGCGCATGTCGGTATGCGCGTGATGAATGCCGCGCGGGAAGAAGCACAGAAAATCGTCGAACAGGGGATCTGCACCGCGGAGGGCGTGGATATTATCATGATGGGCGGATTCAATTGGCCGTTGGGACCGATTGGCACAGGTCTGAGCAACCGCGCCAGTTGGGATCAGAAGAAACAGGGCTAATTTTTTACAATCTCTCAATACGTTACCGAGTAACCAGGAAACTATTAGTATACTTTACATAAATATAAGTGATATTAGATGAAACAAAAGAGGGGCTCGCTGTTCAAGCAAGCCCCTTCTTTATTTGTTAAACACGGCGATTGTTTTTAGCGGTTTATCCACCACATCAGTCCGCCGATGCCGGCTGTAACAATACCGACTACAATGGCAATCCAGCCGCCGGTAATCAATGCTCCGGGTTCCGGGCGGGGAGGCCAACGGGAAAAAAACTCACGCAGGTCAAAGCCGTTGATCAAAGAATCGTAATAATTGTTTCCCTCTTTAGCGCCCCAGATAATTAATCCGACGCCGAGGGCGAATATTACCGCGCCAATTATTATCGGAAGTAAATAAGTAATACTCATACCTTACCTCCACATTAGAGGTTTAGTAATTATGTTACTCGCTTTTAGCTCAATACTCAATACATCAAGGGGGAAATATTTCCCCCTTGATGCTGAAACCGAACTATTCAATAAACGCGTTATTATTTTACTTCTACGGTAGCGCNNGCGCCGGCAGCTTCCAATTTCTCTTTGATGGAGGCAGCTTCCTGCTTGTTGACGGCCTCTTTAACAGTCTTGGGCGCGCCTTCAACCATATCCTTTGATTCTTTCAAACCAAGGTTGGTGACTTCGCGGATCGCTTTGATGACGTTGATCTTGTTAGCGCCAAAGGACTTGAGAATAACAGTGAATTCAGATTTCTCTTCGACTTCCGCAGCGGGCGCAGCGGCGCCGGCGGCGGGCGCAGCAGCCATTGCCATCGGGGCAGCGGCGGTAACGCCAAATTCAGTTTCCAGCGCTTTGACGAGTTGTGAAAGCTCTAAAACATTTAATTCCTTGATTGTGTTGATAATGCCCTGTACTTTTTCACTTTCTGCCATTTTAGTTATTAGCCTCCATTTGTTTTATTCTTGCTGTTAATACGTTTTGTAGTCCTCTCACAGGACCGGACAGTACCCCGGCCAGCATATAAAGCGGGCTCTTGATGCTGCCGATAACCTTGCCAATCAAGACTTCCTTGGGCGGCAGCGCGGCAATTGCAGTCACATCCGCGGGCGTCAGTAAAGTGCTGCCCATGAATCCGCCTTTGACGGTGAGATTCATCTTGGATGTGCGCACGTGGTCAGAGAAGGTCTTCGCAGTTTGCGAAATATCCCCGTAGCCGAAAGCAACGGCAGTGGGGCCTTCGAAGGAACCGGTTATCTCTGGCCGGTTGATCTTTTCAGCGGCTTTGCGCGCCAGGGTGTTTTTCACGACTTTGTAATCGCCATTGACATCCTGCAATTTACGGCGTAAACCGTTGATTTCCGGGGTTTTCAATCCCCGGTAGTCGGTTAGAATACCGATATTGGCTTTGGAAAATTCCTTTTCCAGCAGATCGATACTCTGTGCCTTCTTCTCTGTCGGCATCTATTGTCACCTCCTTTTCAATCTGTAAAAAAAAGTCCTTGCGCACTGCACAAGGACTTAAAAACACTTTTTCTTCCCGCTGTGATGGGCGGCGAAGCTGTATTTGTTCCTCGGCAGGCATCAATTAATCCCATTCGAAAACGGGAACCCGCTGTCTACGGATATTTAACTGTAAACTGATTATAGCATGTCTTAACGGTGGTTTACAATTTTCAGTATCGGCGGTACATAACGGTTGACGATTAAAGCCTGAACACGCTATAATTCAATTCGGTACGGTGAAATCTTATTGCTCTCAGTAAGATTGGTTACGACACTGTGCTTGGGCCGTTAGCTCAGATGGTAGAGCATCTGACTTTTAATCAGGTGGTCCCGAGTTCGATCCTCGGACGGCTCACCACACTCAAATTGGTAATTCTTAACACACTCTTTTTCTGATAATCAGGTGGTCACCACACTAGGTCTACCGACCACCTGATTTTAATCCCTAAAAACTTAGAAATCAAATGAGTCAACCCTTGTTATTTTAGTGATTATCGGAACGTCAGATCTTTTATGCAAATCATTTTATGTTTGAGATGACTAGCATCGAAAACGATTGTTAACCCCTTAACAAGCAAGTTTTTATTCCCGCCGTAATACTATCGAAAGCGGACTGTTAACACTACGGTTTTGAATACATTTCGCAGAGTTCCAGAGCGCATATTTAGTTTAAGGCAAATGATAGCAGTTAAGAGCTTCTCCAATAAATATCAAAAGCTCTAATTTGATATAGGCGATATGGTTTTATTTTAAAGTAAAGATATTTCTAAGTTCTCT
>PMBW01000146.1:0-1173 GCA_003153075.1 Dehalococcoidia bacterium
TGGTAATCTGGGCGCAATGTAATCAAGGAACCGGTTTTAGCAATATTTAAAACAAGGTTATTGGAACGATAATAAACCCTTAACCAAAAATTAAAAAGAGCGCGTTACATTAGTAAATGAAAGCAAAAAAACAATAAATTTGGTGGAGGTGGAAGAAAATGAATTCCCTAGTAAAATCAATAAAAATGTTAAGCATGGTGGTATATTTGATCTTAGGAGACGACTTTACCAGCCCAATAGAACAAGAAATGCTAAAACGCCCCGATAGTNNAGTTTATTCCCTTATTAAAATCAAAGGTTAATTAACACCCACGGTCGAAAAATACAGCTTACAAAGCGGTGACCGCGGGTTCCATAAAAGCCTCTCGCAAACATCGAGGGGTTTTTTCATTTTATAATATTTTAAATTGTTTCGCCTCATTGCTCTATATCCGTAATCGTAATCATCGGAGGTAAAGATGAGTGATTAACCGACTCTTTCACTCCTTTCAACGGGGACTTCCGAATTATTTAACATACTAAAAGGAAAAGTTTTAATAACCAGATGATTTAGTACTTTTAGCCCATTAGTCTGAACGGCGTTTCAAAAGTTTTAGATACGTATTGTACACGACCGCCCACTATTTCCATACTTGGCTAATTTTTGCTATTCCCTTGCTATTCTGTATTTCTAACCACTACTCACTATTGTGCGTAATTTAATTTTGACCGTAGTGACAAAAAGTGACATTCTGAGAGTAAATCAGACCAAATCGATAAATTCCTAAACCGTTTGTCGGGGGTTCGAATCCCCCCTGGGGTACCATAGTTTTACCTTCGCGGTAATCCTACCAGTCGTGGGGTTTGGCTTTATTCCTATCTGCCTTAAAATCCCACCAGCTCTGGGCCACGCCGGGGTTACCGCCCATCATCACCAGGCAATCTTCGCACAGTATTTTACCGTTCCAGACAAAGGCTTTATTCTTATGTTCTTCAGATGCTTCCGATTCCGGGAATTCAAGGTCGCATTTTGAGCATTTTACGTTTTTAGGTGTTTTTTCTTTCTTTACCATGATTTCTCTCCTGCAAATCGATAATATCGGTATTTGTGGCTTTAGTTTAGATATTAATATCCGGTTTGTCAATCAGGGTAACTGACTCTTCCCCCTCTAGCCGAGAGCCTTCAGGGTTTTT
>PMBW01000146.1:1207-5778 GCA_003153075.1 Dehalococcoidia bacterium
CTTCATAACGTCGCTGCTCAAGACCACGTCTACCGCTTTCAACGAACCTGCGAATTGTTCCAGTGTGCGCGGGCCGATAATGGGGGCGGTAACTGCCGGATTAGCCAGTAACCAGGCTAAAGCGACAACATCCTCATACTCCCCGATTTCTTTGCACAGCTTGTGAAATGCTTCGAGCTGCTTTTTAACTTTTTCAAATTCCGCTTTCAGTTCGCTTGTTCTGGCCACATTGGTTTGCAGCAGTGCGTTGCGGGAAAGCAATCCCTGCTGTAACGGCGACCAGGGAACGACTCCCAGACCGTGGGCTTTGGCGGAGGGAAGAACCTCCAATTCAGGCAGCCGGCAGAGTAAGCTGTAGCGGTGCTGCTCGCAGACCAGGCCAAGGATATGGCGGGCTTTGGCCTCCGCTTGCGCCTGGGCTATGTGCCAGCCCGCGAAGTTACTGGAGGCAATGTAATCGATCCTGCCCTGCTGTACCAATGGTTGAAATGCGTCCCAGATCTCATCCCAGGTGATATTACGGTCAATGTGGTGCAGATAGTAGATTTCCAGATGGTCGGTCCGTAATCTGTTCATGGAAGCGTCGAGGTGGCGGCGGATTTTATATAAAGACAGGCCGCTGGCGGAGTTCGGGCCGTCGTTGGGGTCGTGCATTTCCTCATGGACTTTGGTTGCCAGGACTACTTTTTCCCTTCTGCCCCCGCCCTGCGCAAACCACCGCCCGATGATTTTTTCCGTCAGGCCTTCATTATGGGTGGCTTTGCCGTAATTATTGGCGGTGTCAAAGAAATTGATACCTGCGTCGAGCGCGGCATCCATGATTTTAAACGACTCTTTTTCGTCATTATAGTTACCGAAATTCATCGTGCCCAGGCACAGCCTGCTGACTTTTAGTCCGGTGCGCCCTAAATATGTATATTTCATTTTTGCCTCCTGTTAAGAACCGAAAGTCGTAAGTTGATATGCTATCACGATGTGACTAATGCCACGCCGCCCCGTTTCTTTATCTCTTCCCTGAAGACCCATTATCCTATCCGGCGGTGTTATTTTCCGCTGACCGGGTTTTTATAGTGGTAGGGGAAGATGTAGCCTGACGGATACGGGCGGATTTCTTTACCGCGTACCTGCGGGGGGCGAACCTTGGCGGGTGGATTATTAATGAACGGTGTTTTTACCCAGCCGTCTTCGATCGGGCTGCTGAAAATATCGCAGAAAAGCAATTTCCAGATCTTCCAGATACTATCTTCCTTGATGTAATCCATCTCCCAGATCCCATACCCGATCAACGCCCGCAATTGCCCTCCTCTGGGCAGTGCGCCGTGAAAGGTGCCGTACCATCTTCCCTGCGCCGTTTTGCCGTTCGATGCGACATCGACGATACCGCTGATGGGTACCATTAAATGGAGATATTCAGGCGGGGCCGTTTTTTGCCCGGCATAAGCAGTATAGTGGTCGCCGAAAACATAGCACTGCTTGACGCCTTCCGGCCCTCTGAATTCGCCGCTGTCATTGATCTCAATGGTGACATCTTCCCTGGTGGAAAATAGCGCGATCAGCTCGTCTTCCTGCCAGTGTTCAAGGTAAAAACCGTAGGCCCGCTGCAGTTTTTTTATTGCTTCGACATCCTCCGCCCTGGTCATGCGGGTTTCTAATGCCGCGGTGGTTTTTTGGGATAATTTTCCTTTCGCTTCCAGTTTTTTTAATTTTTGTTCCAGTTTCTGTATTTTGGCTTCCAGGTCTTCTGCCTTCATCAGGGCACTCCTTCTTTCCTCGATATCCGGTAATCTATCTGTTTTTAGTCCGCGTATACAGGCATCTGTTTGTATTTTTATGCGCTCAGCCTCGAAACGAGCACAATCGTACCACCGCTTCTTTGAATTGTCAATGAAAGTTGTCTTGAATTAAATTTGACTTCGTTTGGGTCTTTCTATATGCTTTAGACACTAGCCCTTTAGCAAAACATCTGAACGGTTATGTTCGCCCACTTGAATCGGCAATCCCAAATAAAACAAATTGGTTGGTGATTGAGATGAGTAATTCTATGAGGCACAAGACTAATCGTTTAGCCAGAGCCAGACTGAAGGCCAAGCAGAGCAATATGCGGCGTAACGCGACACATATGGTGAAGAGCCGGTAATAGTGATCCGCAATCGAGATTATTAGTCAATCTGGGATGAGAATATCAGGGTTTTCTCCTTCACCCCGAAGGTCCTGTCTACGTTTCTTCCCAACGACTCCTATACTTTACTTCGAATTGCTCTGTAAAGTACCTCCGTACATTTCAACTGAGGTTGAAAGTATTTCGTTGAAGACTCAAACTGCGGTCNNGGAAAAGTAAACAGGCTAATTCATTTATCCGCTTATCGTATATTCAGCTGCGCTTCTTTAGTTTCAAATTTGGCCCGCAGGTTTTCCAGTATCAGTTCGGTTTCTTTTTCGTTCATTTTATTGATAATGCTTTCGTGTACGCGTGCTAAGAGAGGTTCGGGTATTTTGTAGTCGTTGGTAAAGGTCACCCGGGTTTTGTCATCCTTCACGCGGAATGTCCAGGTAATCAGACTATTTATAGATCCGCTGTTTTTTACCGTGTACCTGTGGTTCGGCATGATATTGGTACATTCGCCGGTGCCGGTGAAGAACATACCGGACATTTTATACATCCAACGGTAACTGAAGCCAACGCTGAGCGGCGTTTTTTTATTTTTCAATTCGATCAGACTAGGCCAAATTTGCTGCAAATTTGAAGGCTTGCTGACGTAACTATATATGTCTTCCAAATGGGCATTTATCAGAATGTCTTTATTAATAATCGGCACTTTATATTGATTTTCCTTTATTTTATTCTATCAAAGCGGCACAAAAAACATCACGTTGCCAGCTGTTATTTCCCAGGTCAAACAGTGCACACTACAATAAATTCATGCGGAGTAAAATAAGTAAAATGCCGGAGATTCCTGTCCATTGGTTGTGTTTTTTCGTTATTTAGTTTCAAACAGGGTACGCAGGTTCTCTAATAGTAATTCGCTTTCTCTTTCATTCATTTTGTTCAGGGTGTTTTCGTCCATTCGCCCTGATAGAGCTACCGGCACTCTATAATCCATCGTAAAGGTGACCCTTGTCTTTTCTCGTTTAGCCCGGAATGTCCAGGTATTAGTACTTTCAAAGCCGCCGGTCATCCTGGAAGTGAACCAATGAAAAGGAATAATATCGATACACTCACCTAAGCCAGAAAAATTGATCCCGGACATTTTGTAAATCCATTGAAAACTGAAGCCGCCGTTAGGTAGTGATCTAAGGGTTTTCAGCTCTACTAAACCCGGCCAAATTTGCGGCAGGTTGCTCGGTTTACTGGTATAGTTGAACAAAGCCTCCGGGGGTGCTTTGATAATAATATCTTTATTGATTATGGGCATTCTTTTTTTATTCCTCAATATTTATCGGGGGTTCCGCCGGAATTTCTTTCAGAGAAACGGTATTCAAATAGACAACCTATTCACCCACAATGAGAACAATATCATCTCAGACCGTACCTAACAATGGTTATTACGTACTAAGCGTATTTGTCATACAAGGAAGTTTGTGGCCGCAACTATGTACTTTCGTCCTATTGAAATTTATCCATTAGTTGCTAATCTGCATGATTTTTGTTAACCTTTGGTTAATCTTTTGCTAATCTGTGCAATCATTAATTAAGCGGGGGGTAACATGGAAAAAGAAAAACGGCAGTGGTGGGAAAGACTCGGTAAGCCGGAATACGGCGGCGAACTGTTGATCCGCGCGAATACCGATATTTTGAATTTCGACCCTTATAATGCGCCGTCCGGGAATATTCATTCGGCATGGATGGAAAGGCTGGTATCAGGCGACTGGACACTCGACCCGGCGGTCTTCGATTTCTTACCCCACTGGCACCCCTCCCAATTTCTAAAAGGCCAACTGGCTGAAAGCTGGGAATTTACCGAACCCGGTACCTATGTAGCGCACCTGCGCAAAAGCATCCACTGGCAAAACATCCCGCCGGCGAGCGGCCGTGAATTTATTGCTGACGATGTCGTGTTTCACTATCAGCGGATGTGCGGTCTGGGACCTTTTACCAAACCCAGCCAGCAGCGCGCCCCGGCTTTTGAAGACCTGGTCTCGGTGACTGCTGCCGACCGGTACACGGTGGTTTTTAAGTGGAAGGTTGTAAATCAGGAGTTGATTTTAGAGACAATGCACCAGATCAGTCCTGCGGCTTGCCTGGAAAATCCGGAAGCGGTCAGAAAATGGGGCGATCTCAACGATTGGCATCATGCTGTGGGCACCGGGCCGTACATTTTAAAGGACTTTATCCCCGGGCAAACTGCCAGCCTGGTAAAAAATCCCGATTACTGGGGGCATGATGAACGCTATCCGCTGCATAAGCTGCCGTACATCGAGAAAGTTAAATTCATAGTCCTGCCTGATGAGGGGGAGGCAATAGAAGCGATGCGTCAGGGCAAGCTCGATATCATCGACCATATCTCGCCCAGGCAGGCCTATGCAATACAGAAAACCAATCCGGAGATATTACAACTCACCCACCCGGATTC
>PMBW01000289.1 GCA_003153075.1 Dehalococcoidia bacterium
CCCTCGACGGGAGAAGGTCAGGACAAGGTACTTTGCGGAGCCTGCGGAGCAAATGTATGAGGGTGTACAATTATTCAGTAAACCCATAACTCACCACTCATAATTGAATCCGCAGCCGAAATGTTATTTCCAGCCTGATGGCGCCGGGCTTGGCTTGCGCTCTTCCTGAACACCCGGTTCATGATGATGAATGAGGGAGAAACGGCGGTGGCTTAATCTTCTATCCACCGGACGCCCGCCCGTCAGGATATGGAATAATTCCGCAGCCGGAACCGCGCTTACTTTTCTGACCTCTTTTAGCCTGGGTAAGAAAATGATGGAAGCGGCTCCTCTCAGTATTCCCGAAATTACAAACACACTCAATACCTGATATCCCATCAAGGCCGGCATATGGGTGATCAGGAAGCCCCCCAGCAGCGCTCCGAGCCCCGCAGCGAGCCCGTTACCGCAATTGAAATAGGCAAGATATTTAGTCCTGTTCTCGACGCCGGTAGCGTCATAAAGATAATTTACCGAGCACAGGTTGAAACCGGCCCACGCCAGGCCGGAGAAAATCTGCACAATGCCCAGGTATACCAGATTGGTAGAAATGAGCCAGAGTATAGGAATTAAAGGCAGCAAGGCTCCGGTTACAAACATCACCTTCAAATTGCCGATGCGGTCAGCCGCGCGTCCCCACCGGGTGATCGTCAACAAGGTCGCAACCGATGACGCTGTTCCCAGCGCAGCAAATACAAAGTAGCTGAATTTCAAATTCTGCAGTTGATATACGGCGAAATAAGGGCTGGCAATATTTACCGCAAAACTCATGCTGAAAAGGAATAATAGATAAAGACCCAGGTTTGTCGAGGTCAGGCTCCGGGCAAAGTCACCGGTTTTGAACTTCTCTTGCGGCTTGTTCTTGAATGGGAACTCGAAGAGTCTGGTGAGCAACCCACATGAAACAAGCCGGGAAAGCAGCGCCGCGCCAAAGAGAATTGCAAATCCCCACAGGGCTTTATGCGCCAAAAAAGTAAGAAAAATACCTCCGGCGAGGAAAGCGACTGTGTTGGTCAGAGTGGAGAGGCTTCCCCTCACACTGAAATACTTGCCCCGCAGGTTGTCCGGCACTACCTCCGCCATAATACTGCCCCAGGCAGGAGAAGTTAATGCCGCCGATATCGAGTAAATGGAGGCGAACAGAATTAACCACCATCCGGCGCTCGCGCTCGGGAAGAAAGCGAGACCCAGGATCGGCAGGAACATCAGCCCCTGCAGAATAGCAAAGATTAAAACTACCAGCTTCCTGCTTTTGAAGAGGCGAACAAGTTCAACGTCCCATAGTTGCGCGATCGATGCCAGAAACCCCGGGACCGAGCACAGAATACCTATCTGTAAGTTACTGGTTTGCAGGGCCACGGCAAAAGCCACAATGAAATTATCGCCAAAGCCCAGCATTGTTCCGTAGGCCATTCCCTCGGCCGTAGAAAATTTCAGGGCATTTTCGACTTTCCGGACAATTGACTTATTTATATGCATTCGAGCAAAAATTTCTCGTTCAAAATATGGTTAGAAAATACTGCCTGGTCTCATTGTTGCGAAGTATACATGGAAATTATAACACGCAGGCGATTCAGCGATGGTCAGTAATAATGACGCGCGGGAAACATGGAAGGCCGGAACCCAAAGTCATTGTCTTCAGATCCGCCCCAGGAGGACGAAACGAAGCAACTGTAGAAAGAGTGTACCAATAATAATGGTTAGTCCTCTTTGAGTCTTAAACGAAATACTTTCGGTCGCAACCGAAATGTACGCCCCCGCGTGGCCGGTGTCCGCAGACGGAGGTACTTTGCTTCGTAACCGAATTCTTCGAAGCAAATGTAGAGAGAGCTAGAGAGAGGGGCTTTTGTCATTGCGAGGAACGAAGCAATCTCAGGGCGGGTGGGAGCCCGGAACCTACACTGGTTAGTCTGAGGGGGTACATCATAACTCACCACTCACAATTGCGTCCGCAGACGAAATCTACTTCCCACTCACACATCCATCCCGGCGCAGGCCGGGATCTATTCAATCATTAGTGGCACAGGCGTCCCTACCTGTGGTGTTTTCTCTACCGTTGTCATTGCGAGGAACGAAGCAATCCCAGGGTGGGTGGGAGCCCCAACAACAACTCCAATTGTTATTTTCGTCAGCCCCTCCTCTGGAGAACGAAACGCGGTAAATGTAGTGAGGGTGTACAATAATTCAATTCAGCAAACCCTAACTCATCACTCACAACTGTTTACTCAAAACTCATAACTGACCATTGTCATACTGAGCCCATCAATTTCCTGTTCCCCACGTTAACATCGCGAAGTATCTAGTCCCCCTGCTTTCTCAAAACTCATTACTCACAACTGTTAACTCAAAACTCACAACTTTATATTGTCATTAATGTGCACTTTTACACTGCCTGAAAGAACAGACACTATCCCTTAAACGTGTTACTCCCATACATCAATCCGTGTTGCCTGGAAGTCAAGAGAAAATTAATCTGCGCCCATTGACATAGGCCAAAAGCAATCTAAAATAAAAATAGAGGATTCTAATTGTTCCTAACGATACCTCCGGTGATATTAAATATTCACCGTGTTTGAAATACAATGTAAACGACCGAAAAATGGGAGAAAAAAGATGGAAGCATATTNNGCATGTTCCGTATCGGCGCAGCCAAGAAATAGGATATCTTCTAATAACAGAGGCTTTTATTAGTTATCGCTAATATTGTGATTTCTGAGATAATTATCTATATTGATAGTCATCCGGTAATTGCCCTATTTCTTTTTACCGTAATTTAACTACCTGTTATCACCTCCGCTAATGGAGGTGGTAAGGTAGTTATCTTAGTTTTCTTTTGAGGATCCACTAACGATAGAATCGAAAAGGCCGGACATTATGCCTGCACCAGACAAACTTACCTGATAAACAGCCAATACAGCAAACCCAGATGAAGCGCGATACTGACCGCTAAAACAAACACAAATATTCCCTTTTTAGTCTTATGCCTGAATATTGACCGACCGGCCCAACCACCGGGGAATCCACCCGCTAAAACCAACCCATGCAAGACGACTTCCGGCACGCGCCAACCCCCTTTCTTAGACTGGGCTTTGTCGAACCCGTACAAAAGAAAAGTAATGCCGCTCTCTATCACCAACCATATCCAATAAAGCTTCCAACCCATATATCCTTCTTAATCTTCCACAGGCTAGCCAGGCACTACGACCTGATTGTGTTGGCAATTTTAGTGAGACTGCTTGCCCCCATTAATAGATGGTTCTAAAGACAATTTCGGTCGGAGCAACGTTTTAAGCCCGTCTACAGTAAGTATTTATTTCGGGAATCCCAATACTTTACCATACAATCTTACATCAATCTCAGGGCGGATGGGTTCCAACAACAACTGTTATTTTCGTCGATCCTCCTCTGGTGGATGCCAATCTCCGTGCGCAACGGACTTTACCCACTGTCTTTCCCGCGAAAGCGGGAATCCATTTAACCACTCTTTCCACTTGACTTATTTTAGGTGTTTTCGCGGTATATGAGTAATAAGTGATATAATACTGTAAAAAACAATAACAAAGAGAAACTATATGGCAGATTAAAAGAAAATTATTATCTGGCAATTGGCAAGTGCAATCGTATTGGGTCTTACTTGGATTATTTGGGATATTAGGAATTCTAATCTTTTACATTATAATCTCCCCTCCTCGGGATTAAGCAAACACATGAAGTACTCAGATTATTTATCGAAATTTGAAAAACGAAGAAAATAATAAAAATATTATATTGTGACATAATACTCTTGACAATATAAGAAAAAACAGATAATATGGCTATTGTATACACCTTTTTCGACTATATTGATGAATCAGGTGCTAACGTCATTAAATGTTGGCTAAATGGTGATGGTAAATTAGCAAAGGCGCACTTTACAAACTTGATTCCACAGTTGGAACATTCAACTCCGCCGCATTTCAATGATACCGTCTGGAGAATTCCTCATTACAAACCTTTGGAGAATAAAAAAGGCCAAAAATGGGAGGGGTTTGCTGAATTGCGAAAATTGGGGAAAATCCAATACAGGATAATAATTCAAATTCAAGACCACAAAGTGTTTTTAGTCGCGTGTGGGGTCCACAAAGGACAAAAATTTGATATTGACGTCCCGCCTAAAACGGCTAGACTAAGAGTAGCGCAAATGATAGCTAACCCTGCAAAATACAGGAGAGAGCATGAATTCGATTAGTAGGTATGAGCAAATTTGGAAAAGCTTACAAGACGACGACTTCCGCAAACAATTTGTTGACGAAAATGTATCTGTTGGCCTTGCGTTCCAGATTCGCGCGCTGAGGGACCGACAGAAGTTAAAACAGGAAGATCTTGCAAAAAAACTTGGTAGCAAACAATCGTTGGTATCATCCTGGGAGAATCCTAATTACGGCAAATATACACTTGGAACACTAAAGGATATGGCAGAAGCATTCGATGTCGCGTTATTAGTCAAATTTGTTCCGTTCAGTACTCTGGTTGATTGGACTGTTAATATGACTTCGGATTCCCAAGCGCCGCCAAGTTTTTTGGAAGAAGAACGATATCATTCTGCAGTTTCATCGTATAGCGCAGATAATAATCCCAAAAAAGATGAAAATTTAAATACAACAAGCTCTTACTTTAAAGTGGATGAGTATAATAAACCCCAACAAATTACTGCCTGATGTTGAATTACAGGAGTGAATATATGCGTAAAGAATATCGGCAACGTTTTGCGAAGGAATATAGATACGCGGTTAATAAAATGCAGGAAGTATCGGACCCCTCAAAAAAACTATTCTACTTTAGTGTTTTGTTTAGTGAGGCTCAGCGGATATTGAATTTGGAATGGGACCGGGATCTTGTGCTTTTATACACAGTTACACAGCACACTCATGCGCAAATTACCGCCGCATTGTCTTCGTCAGGAGTGCTGCCGATTAATTGGGGAGTAGTTTTCGATAAACTCACGCAAGTCACTTCTGAAATTGCCGCTTATTACGAGAATGGAGAAAATGACGATATAAAAGAAATATATCGTGTATTAGGGAACTTAGCCGAAATTTCCTACTCAGTTTCCGGAAACGGCAGTTACATGGTTGAAAAAGGAATCATCAAACTCTAACTTCCCAAGCGCTTATAACCAAATGACCGGAACTAAGCCGGGCGTTTGCCTTTTTGTTTAACTTTTTACTAACCTTTCCGTCTAAATAAGCAAGGGTAGTATTGTTTTTAATTTGACTTATTTCGTATTTCGATATTTCTATTTCGTGCTTACTTCCTCAGCAACCCTTCCAGCAATATCTGCGCCACTTTCTTGTCCAGCGGCTTATTATTGTTACCGCATTTCGGCGACTGTATGCAGCTGGGGCAGCCGTCCTGGCAGGGGCATTCCTTGATGTTGTCCAGCGTCACCTGCCACAATTGCTCGATCAACTCAAACCCTTTTTCCGCAATGCCGACGCCGCCCGGGTGCCCGTCATAGATAAAGATCTCAGGCTGGCCTGTGTCCGAATGCATGATCGTGGACACCCCGCCGATATCGTTGCGGTCGCACAATGCGAACAGCGGCAATATCCCTATTGCGGCGTGTTCCGTGGCATGCAGCCCTCCCGCAAAATCCAGGTTTTCACTGTTGATGCGCCCGATCGTTCTCTCCGGCAGGTCGAACCACAGTGCCACCGTCTGGAAGGTCAGCGGCGGCAGATCCAGCGCTTCATCCCCCAGCGCCTCATCGGTGAATTGTGCTTTGCGCTTGTAGCCGAGCACGGTCGTCGTTACTTCCACCTCGCCCAGGTAGACCTTGGCGTTTTTTGTTTCTTTCGTGCGCAGTGTGCTTAAAATGCGCAGGTCGGTCAATTCCTTGGTCTGGGTATAGTAGTTGGTTTGCGCCGGATTGCAGTAGGCCGTGTGCGTCACCAGGTCTAATTTTGTCACCAGATAGGTTTCACCCTGGTGCAGGTAAACCGCGCCTTGATGGATCTGAAAAAAGGCAATCCCAGATTCGACGGTTTCCAGCAAAGCGCCGGTGGACGTATCGATCAAGGAATAATTCTCGCCGGATGTGGAGCGGATATTTATATCCTGCGCCGGATACGAAATACTGGCCGACAGGTACCACTTGTTCCGCCGTTCCTTGAGCACACCGCGCGCGGTCAACTCATCCCTTTCTTTAGCCAGCGCCGGCCCGAAATAGCCCTGGTCAACTTCTGTCAGCGGCATTTCCCAGGCCGCGCATAACAGGTGCGCCCGCAGGATATACGGATTATCCGGATTCACCAGCGCATTCTCGAAGTTCTTGCGGAAGAAGAAATCCGGATGCCGCATCAAATACTGGTCGAGGGGATTATCCCGCCCGATCAGGAAGCTTAAAGACTGCTGTTTTTTACGTCCGCTGCGTCCGGCCTGCTGCCATGCGCTCGCGATGCTGCCCGGGTAACCGGTTAAAATCGTCGCTTCCAGATCCCCGATGTCGATGCCCAGTTCTAAAGCGTTGGTGGCGACTACTCCCAGCAGTTTCCCGGAGAACAGGTCGCGCTCGATCTGGCGTCTGTCCTCGGCCAGGTAACCGGCGCGGTAAGGCTTGATGCGCTTCGCCAGCGCAGGCTTGATCCCGCCCAGTTTATCCCGCGTGTAGGTATAAATCAGCTCGGTAAGCCGTCGTGTATTGGCAAAAACGAGCGTGCGGATTTCCCGCTCCAGTAATTCCGTAAACAGGTTCGTCGCTTCCGAATTGGCGCTGCGGCGCGCGGTCTTCCCTTCGTCTATCAAAGGCGGATTCCAGAACACAAAATCCTTGCCGCCGTGCGGCGCGCCGTCATTATCCACCGTAACGAAAGGCAATCCGGTCAGATCTTCTGCCAGTTCGCCGGGATTAGCGATGGTGGCCGAACAGAGAATGAATTGCGGGCTGGCCCCATAAAGACGGCAGATCCGGCGTAAACGCCGCAGTACTCCGGCCAGGTGCGACCCGAAAACCCCGCGGTAGGTGTGGGCTTCGTCGATTACCACATACTTTAATGAGCGTAAAAACCGGTTCCACTGCTGGTGGTTAGGCAGTATGCCGATGTGCAGCATATCCGGGTTACTGAGGATGATGCGGGCGTTTTTCCTGATCTCCCCGCGCTCGCCGGGCGGGGTATCGCCATCAAAAGTAGCAAAATCGTTCGCGGGAAACAGATCCGGGCAAAAATCTTCATGCAGCGTGCGTAACTGGTCTTGTGCCAGGGCTTTGGTCGGGAATAGATATAATGCTTTCCCCTCAGGTTGTGTTAAAAAGGACTCCAGCACCGGGATATTGTAACACAGGGTTTTGCCGCTGGCGCTGGGCGTCACGACGATCACATTCTTGCCCTGGCGGGCCTGGTTTACGGCCTCGGCCTGGTGCGTATAGAGCGGCAGAAAGTTGCGGTTTTGCAGGCATTCCTCGAGCTTGGGGTGCAACGGTTTTTCCAGCCCGGCAAAATGGGCTTCACGCGGAAGGATATGCTCGATATGAGCAATCTGTTCGTAGTAAGTCGGTTGGGAAACCAGGTAACTGAGGAAAGCCGCGGTATCCATTCCACCCCCATCCACAAGGCACGGTTGAAATCATTAAAAGACCGAGATGAACTCCGTTTCACAGCTGAGCACTTCGACATCCAGGCGGCTGGTCTCGATATAATCCACGATGCGGGAGATCATTTCGTTGGCGTGGCGGTTGTCGTTGCTCACACAGCATACCCCGATCGTGGCGATTTGCCACTTATCCCCGTTTTCCACTTCGGCGACGGAAACATGGAATTTATCCCGCACGCGGGCATTGATGGACTGCACCACCATTCTCTTGCCCTTGAGGGTTTCGTTCTCCGGGATCCGCAGGTCGATTTTACATACGCCGATATTCATGGTTTTTAGTAACCTTGCTGTCCTGAAAACCTTTGGTCGGACGGTCTGACCATAGGCTATTTTTCAGGATTTTTGTCGTTTGCCTGGTATTTGAACCTGGCCCTTTCCGCGACAATGGAAAGCAGGGTGGAGGACGCGCCGCGCGGGCAGTACATGCCTTTCTCCCATTCGCTGATGGTTTGCTGCCGCGTGCCAAGCTGTTCCGCCATCTCGTTTTGAGTCAGTTTCATGTGGCTGCGCAGCGCCCGGATTTTCTCGCCGTCCCAACTGTTTAGCTTTGCTTTTTTTGGATTATCCATACTCAGATTTTATACGAAATCGTGTAAATCGTCAATCGGCGGGTTGACAGTAAACGCGGGTATGTCCTACGATTAGCAAAGATGTTAACAAAACTAAAAACCAGGGCAGCAGCCGTATTTCTGCTTTTAATTACGGTGATAATGGCGGTGCCTGTACCGGCGCAAACCGTGTCTGCCGCACCGTCTATTGCCGTTTCGCCGGCGAGCGGCGTGCCCGGCACGACCGTCAGGGTTACCGGGTCTGCCTTTATTTCTTATACCGGCGACCTGCTGCAGCTCTATATCGATGATACGCTGCTTAAACCGGCCAGCGGCACAATCTCCGGCGGCAGTTCTTTCCAGACTACTTTTATCGTGCCGGATCTGACTTTGCCCGGCTATCACATTATCAGCATCAGAGGCAAAAGCGGTGTGCTGGCGGATAACCAGTTTTATGTCTCCAAACCGGAAATAATACTGGACCGTTGGAGCGGCGCTGTCGGCACCAACATTAAAGCCTATTGCAAAGGGTTTCATGCCGGAAAAGAGGTCAGCATCCAGTATTATTCCACAGCTGCGCCCGATGTGCTGGCTTCTCAAATTGCCAGTGACACCGGCGAATGCACAGTGCAATTCACGCTGCCGGTCAGTTCCACCGGCGCCCACGACGTGATCGCAAAAAATGAGGTGGGGGATTTTGCCCAAATTGAGTTTGAAGTTATTCCAACAATCACCAGCAACCCCGCGATAGGAGGGGTGGGCGATAAGGTGAATATCTCCGGCACCGGTTTTACCGGCAACAGCGAAGTGGGAATATCACTGCACGGCACCAGAATAGGCTTTGCGCCGGTGTCTGAAAAAGGTTCTTTCAATTTTGTTTTCAATGTGCCGGTCATGCAGGCCGGAACATATGCGATCGAGATAGAGGACTCTTCCCGGACAAAAAGGTGGGTAGATTTTACCGTCGATGCCAAACTGACGCTGAGTAAGACAACCGGTGAAATCGGGCTGAAATTGACGATGAGCGGTTCCGCATTTGAGGTCGGCGGAATGGTGCAGATCAAATATGATGAAGATGAAATTGCCTGGGTGATGGCTGATCAGGAAGGCCTTTTCACGACTTCGTTTAATGTGCCGGTCAGTCCCGCGGGAGGACATGTGATCACGGCCTCGGACGGATTTAACACCCGGTATATTGTATTTACCGTGGAGTCAACCCCGCCCCCGGCGCCGAAACCTACCACCCCCAGGCTTAATTCCGTGGTTGATGCGCAGGTATCTTTCGACTGGGAGAGTATTTATGACCCGAGCGAACCGGTAAAATATACACTGCAAATTGCCCGCGCACCTGATTTTGTGCAGCCGATCTTCGTAAAACAAGATCTGTTGCTGGCGCACTACGGGCTGACTAAAGATGAGGCGCTGCTCCCCAGCCGTCCTTCCACCCATTATTACTGGCGGATAAGGGCTACAGACAGCGCCGGTAACAAGGGGGAGTGGTCGGCGGGCGTCGCGTTTCAGGTGGAACCGTCTAATACCTTGCCGATATGGGCGGATTATTTGCTTGTCTTCGTGGGCGTGGCGCTGGTGTTAATACTGATCGCGCGCGTCAGGAAAGGGATCAAGGGCCTCGGTTAGTCCCCTTTGAGTCTTCAACGAAATACTTTCGGTCGCAACCGAAATGTACTCCCCAGCGTGGGAGAGGGTCA
>PMBW01000094.1 GCA_003153075.1 Dehalococcoidia bacterium
AATTCTTCCGGTTCTGTGCTGACCAGAGGGCCGCCGGCGACCACTTTTTTGCCTAAGGCGTGGCAAAGTTCGATTGTGGAGTGCATTGATTCCCTTTGCACAATCATCGCGCTGATATAGACATAATCTGCCCAGAGGATGTCTTTTTCCTTGAGTTTCTCAACGCTCATATCAACGAGCTTCTTTTCCCAATTGGCGGGAAGCATCGCTGCGACAGTGGCCAAACCCAGCGGCGGCAGCGCCGCGCTTTTTTGAATCATCTTGAGAGCATGTNNCTCCAGAAGGTATCGGGATAGTCAGGATATACAAGTAATATTTTCAACATCGTCTCCTAATTAACGGTCGTGTTGACTGGTCAACATAATCATCTTTGACTTCTAGGATAAGTATAGTCCCTTTACCCCACCCTGTCTATCATCTGGATGCAATTTGTAATAAAAGCTTGATACTCAGCCGTGATTTGTGATAAATATCACGGGATTCAGAAGCGTTATTCCGCTAGTTGCAACTTATTGCAAGTATTTTTGCAGTCTCTCCGGAACTTTGCCGGATTTCCCGACCGCCACGGGTGGTATGGGTGTCATTCCGATACCTCCCAGAAACGCGGCGCCTTTAGCGCTCAATAACAGTTGTATCCATTCAACGGCGAGAGCTTGATTAACGGAACTCCTGGGAATAGTCACTCCGAAAAGAATAGGTTCACCATGAAGAGTGATTGATTCTCCGTCTTTAACTCCGCTGATCTTGACTGCAGCTTGTGCATAATTATCTTTATATTTGGAGTTGGATAAATTTATTTCATTCGGTAATAGAATGTACTTCATGTGGCTGCCGGCGGGAGGGATACCGTAGCTGAACATGTAACCTGACTTGCTTGCTTGCATGGTAGACCGGTCAAGAACTTTGCTGTGAGAGTTCATTATCTTCTCATAAAAGCCCGGTATCTTGTAATACTTTTCGGCCAACTGCAAGACCATTAATGCCCTATATCCGCCCGGGTCGCCGTCTGCATCCGGATGCCATAAATATACGGCGTCTTTCTGTAAAATAGCGGGCCAGTTCCCATCGTTAACCTGCCCGGCATACGGGAATTCACTTGAGTAACGCAACACCATTTGATTGGCGGCGAACAGGATACACCAGTCGGCAGAATCCGGGAACATCCACCGGGAGATGAGATTATAATCCGCTGAAGCCAGTATAGAGCACTCTTTGCCCTTGATAACGTCCCTCACCAGATTGGCACTGCCCCCGGGTTCATCTGCTATTTCGGTATCAGGGTACAGACTCTGGAATTCTCTGTTTATTTCAACGAAAGCAGTGGATAAACTGCCCGCGTGCAGGATGGACAACCGCCCGGGCGGAGGGTTTTGTTTCATTTTGCTGTTCTCCCTTAAACCAGACTAAAAAAACCGATGGTATTATTTTCGACCTGAGTTATTGCGGTATACAATTAAAATTTAACAGGATTTGGATCCCACCAGATGACGTACGACCTTGTTTCGCGTCTGAAGGTAACGTCGCCCTGTGCATTTTCCGATAGCCATTTATCGACATTCTGGCGGAAGACAGGGGGAATTTCTCCGGTAATGCTATTTAACTGCCAGAGGTCTTTGTACGCATCTTCTTTCGAGGAGAAATCTTTGGTGAACCCATCTGTTACAACCCTGATATTGGGTTCGTAGCCCATGTCATAAATCATATTGTAGGTGACATTATAGCTGATCCTTCGGTCATTCCGCATCGGTGGGAATTTACGAGCTTCGGGCACGCCGGTGAAAAGGTCGCCGACAATCATCGGGATATTAGGGCCGTTTGCCCAGGCGATCGTAACCACCCATTTTTTAGCAAAACTGCTGAGTTTTTTCAGATCGGTAGCGCCGGGTGAACGCGATGCGATGACAATATCGTGCTGTTCGATGTTTTTACCTAATTCGGCATCTTTCCAGTCTAATAACAGTGTATTTATATTTGTGACTCCTGCCTCCAGCGCGTTTCGTTTGCAATGTGCCAGCATTTTTTCCGAGGAATCGAGAGAGGTTACGCTCCTGGCGCGCTGGGCCATGGGCACGGATATGCGTCCGGGGCCGCAGCCGATATCCAGGATAGTATCATTTTTAGTTGTTGTAAAAGCATTAAGTTGATTTAATGTGTAGGATTTTTCCATTTTTGCAATTTGGTTGTACATGTTGGCAGATTGATCGTTATCGAACATATTCGAGGGATTTCCTTCGGTTTGTCTGGGAGGACCGGCTGGCATTGTCAATTGTCTCAATTCGTCCCAATTGATTAAAGGGCTCATCATAGACTCCTTTCTTAAACTACTCGGGTCAGTGAATTATCATTCCCTCAGGCCCTGACTACCCCCTTAACTGAGGATGATAATCAATTAAGCCTGAGGGAACAACTTTTACTTTATAATATTTTTATTTTGTCATTGTCGTGGATGGTGTGCCGGCAAGTATCGAAGCAATTTCTGTATCGACGATGCTATAGCCGTAGAACTTGCTGTAATAATCTCTGACCACTTTATTCATGTCGAGGTCGGTTAATTTATCGCCGTGCATGATCTTGGCCAGCCAGAGCGGCATCATGGCGCCTTCGGCGCTGCGCACCGACCATAGATAAGTGCCCCAGGGTACAACGAAGATTTTGCCGTTTTTCACGGCTGAGACAGACTGGAGTGTACTTTGGGCAAGAATCGCGGCCTTGGAGTCAGCGCTATTGGTGATGATGACATCCGGGTTCCACTGGATAACGTTTTCGGCGCTGACGCTCGATACCGCGGTCACGTCCGCAGCGACATTGACCCCGCCGGCGACCGTCATGTAGACCGAACAGATGTCAGTGGAGTTAATGGTGCTCATCACACCGGCGACGAAATTTAACGATAAGATTTTTACTTTTGGTAAGCTGCTTGTATTTTGTGTACAATAGGCGATTTGAGTATCATAATAAGTGCAGAAAACTTCTGCCTTGGCAGGCGCATCGCCACCGAGGATTTCCGCAATTTTTCTGATGTTGGCCTTCATTTGATCTACCGTGGAGAAAGCATTTAGCGGGATTACTGCAATACCAGCGGCTTGATATTTGGCAATTGTCGCCGCGTCGGTGATGGGACCGTAAAATACCTGTGCGTTGGAGGCGATGACATCTTCGACATTACTGGTGCTGAGTCCTTTGGGATTTGCCTGGACATAGCCGGGAAAAATTTTACGGAAAGTCGCATTCAGATTTGAATCGGCAGCACAGACAATTTCATTCGAATCGCCCAGGAGCGCGGTCATGTGGGCCATGGCTCCGATTTGCGGAGCTACGCGGGTCACCTTATAAGGAATTACTACGGCATTGCCATTCTGGTCCATTACAGTTCTGGTTGTTGGTGTGGTCGTGGTTGAAGTTGCTGACGGCTTTGTTGTGGTGGTTGTTGTACTGCCGCATCCGCTAAGCACAATACAAAGCGAAAGCACGATTGCGCCTATGATCAATAGGACTTTATTTGACGATTTTCTCACTGATTTATACTCCTGTTCATTATTTTATGCATACGCTTTCAAGCGATATCACCGTGAGGATACTACTGCTTTTTGATGACCGGGATACAGGAACTGATCGTTAAATCACTAAACTTGTTTTTCACCACCTTAATATCAATTCCGTAGGTATTTCTCATGTTTTGTTCAGTAATGATGTCCTCAGCCTTTCCAGTGAGGAACACGTTATTCCACTCGATCAATGCAACATGTCCATCACACTGGAAGACGTGATCCGGGAAGTGGGTGGTCATGATAATGCCCAATCCATTATTTCTGGCCAGGTCGCTGATGCATTGCAGAACGTGCACCTGATTACCAAAATCAAGGTTGGATGTCGGTTCATCCAGCATCAAAAAAGCAGGTTCTTGCGCAAGTGCACGGGCGATGAGCACCATTTGCCGTTCACCACCGCTGATTTCTGTATAGGTGCGGTTGACCAGAAAAGGCACTCCGAGTCTTTCCAGCATGCTGGCGGCTATTTCCTTATCACGGCGGCTGGGGATACCGAAGGCGCCGATACGGGCAGTTCTTCCCATCATCACCACGTCGATTACTTTAAACGGAAAAGGCGGTGAATGAACCTGGGGAACATAAGCCATGATTTTAGCGAATTCTTTACGGGAAAGAGTATTTATCGCTTTGCCATCCAGCAGGATTTCTCCTCCCATGGGCTTCAGGAATCCCAATACCGTTTTAAATAGAGTGCTTTTCCCGACGCCGTTAGGGCCAAGCATGCATAGTATTTCGCCAGAATTGACCGTGGCATTGAAACCGTTTACCACAACCCGTGAACCGAATCCGCACTTTACGTCTTTGATTTCCAGCTTCATACCCATTCTTTCCTCCCTTTGAACATCAAATAGATAAAGAGAGGGGCGCCAACGAGAGAGGTGATTACCCCGATGGGAATTTCACCGGCGATCATCGCCCTGGCAAAATCATCAACAATCAGCATGAATAAAGCGCCGATGAGTATCGATGTCGGCAGTAATGCTTTAAAATTGGGGCCGACCAGGAACCGGGTGATATGCGGGATGACGAGACCAACCCAGCCGATGATGCCGCAAAGGGCTACCGAGGAGGCGGTTAACAGTGTGGAACATATAACAATAGCCAGCCGCAGGCGGCCGGTATTAATGCCCATCGATTGGGCTTCTTCATCTCCGAAAGCGAGTACATTCATTTGCCAGCGCATTAAAAACAGGGGGATGCCTGCTGCCAGTACGACAAGAAACAGTATGAGGACATTTTGATAGCTGCTGTTTTTAGCAAAACTGCCCATCAGCCAGAAGACAACATCGGGGAGCCTGGCCTTCGCATCAGCAAGATATTTCAGTAAAGAAGAGCATGATGAAAAAAGGGAGCCGATGACAATTCCCGAAAGCACCATGATCAGCGTAGCAGGAGTGCCTCTCCCGATGGCCGAAGCTAATCCCATGACGAGAAANNAAGCCCAGGATGATGGCAATAGACGCGCCCACTCCAGCGCCTGCGGAAACGCCTAATATATCCGGAGAAACCATCGGATTTCTGAACAGTCCCTGGTAAGCTGCCCCGGACACCGAAAGCGCTGCTCCCACCAGCATGCACAGCAGAATACGGGGCCCGCGTACTAACAGGACAACGACCTGCAGCGGATTGTGCGTAAAATCAGTCTTGCCGGTAATCCATGATCTAAGAATATCGATGATCTGGCTTAAGGGTATCTTGTATCGGCCCACACCGAGAGAAATCACCGCGGCGATAATAAGCATTGCTATTAAAACAATCAGAATTGTTTTTTCGCGATTCCTTTGAGCGGTGTCGTCCATTTCACGCGGAGTTCCACTTTTATTGACTTTGTTGTCAGTCGTCATTGATATTTAACTTTCCTGATTTTCCCCAAAAAAATAAGCACCTTTAAAGGAGG
>PMBW01000333.1 GCA_003153075.1 Dehalococcoidia bacterium
GTAAAACTGACCGGCACGGATATCGGTGCACAGAAAGCAATTATTGACGTTAATAAAATAGTGGTGAAATGACCAACATCATTTATATCGGAGTAGACGACACGGACATAATCGGCAGTGTGGGCACCGGCAGAGTGGCGCGCGGACTGGCGAAATGCTTCAGCGACCTTAATCTGGGAATATCTTTGGGTGTAAGCCGTCACCAGCTGCTGGTAGACAAACGAATTCAATATACCTCACATAACAGTTCCAAAGGGCTAGCGATAAAAACAGACAGACAACCGGCAAATTTTGTTGAACCGGCAATCGAATATATGAAAACCTGTTACCTGCCCGGTTCCGACCCCGGGTTATGTATTTGCGCCGAAAACCAAATTAATAACGAAATCATGCGATTCGGGCAAAGAGCGATAACTGAGGTATTATCTAAGAAAGATTCATTGAATCTCGCTGCCAAATATAATGTATTTCTCAGGGAATTGGGCGGCAGCGGCGACGGTATTATCGGTGCGCTGGCGGCAGTGGGATTAAGGGCCTGGGGCAATGAAGGCCGGTTGGTAGATCTGCCGGGCATCCATGACTTTAAAGGACGCGTTACGGTCGGGGAAATTTTAGCAGGCAGTCCAATTACCGCGGTTCAGGATGAAGATGGTCACAGAATTGATAATAGTGAGATAATAGAAAGTTTTAATTGGATCAGGCCTTCTCTGGTGTGCGGAGCGCCGGTATTGCGTGTGCGGCCTGTTTTAGCCGGCAAAGACAGGAGATGGGTAATGATCGAGCAAAAACACAGGGAAAAGGGCGAAGGAGATTCCGATGTCAAACAACACGATGACTAGCGCAGTACAGATAAAACCGGCCTGGTGGAGGAATACCCGGGTAAAAATAGCAATTCAGGTATTACTACTCATCGTATTTTCAGCGGTGGCTGCGGCAGGAAAGCAGTGGGCGCCGTCAATGCAAATCCCCGGCAGTAGCGGTTTCTTCTGGCTCGGCCCGCTGATCCTGGGCAGAATGGTAGTAAAACGGCACGGCGCCGGAACGGTCATGGGCGCCGGTATGGCAGTCTGGGGATTGGTTTTAGGATTTGATAAACCGATGGCTACCAATCTGGCGCTGTACGGAATCACCGGCGCGGTGCTGGATCTGGTTGCCGCGATTCCATTGATCAATATCCGAAATTTCTTCGGAGCGATAATTTGCGGGTTCGCCGCCCATATGGTGAAGTTCGGTTTTGTCGTTACTTCGGCGTTCGCGTTTGCCGGAGCGAAACATTTCATGATATTCGGGCTGGCGAAATCAGCCTTGACACATGCCGGTATCGGCATCGCATTAGCAATAATGGCCTGGGCTTTGTACAAAGCGGGCGAGCGGGTAATCACCCACCGGAAAGAGATATAGTTCTTTTTTTGCATATACCATCATCGGTCGTCTGTGAAATAGTTGTATTGGTGTGTTAATATAGTCAGTATTAACGACTGCGGTAAAAACTAAAGCAGGAGGTTTTGATGCTGATTTTTCTCACAGTCGTAATTATTGTTTTAGCCCTGGTTCTACTTTATTTCATTTCAAGTTACGTTGTTGCTTATTTTTCTATTCATCAGAACCGACAGCCGGTGCCGAAAAACCCCGGCGATTACGGACTGAAATTTGAAAATATCGAGTTTAAGGCGGAAGACGGCGTCAATATTAAGGGCTGGTTAATCCCGGGTAAAACAAACAAACTGATCGTGATGACGCATGTCGCCGGCCTAACGAAATACGGCTCGACCGTGAAATACCGTAATCTGACCAAACTATACAATAAGGAAATCGAATTCCTGAAAATTGCGGCGTTATTGAATAGAGAGGGCTATTGGGTCATGATGTTCGATTTTCGTAATCACGGCGAAAGCGGTCTTGACCCGCGCGGGGGTACCGCGGCTATTGGATTGAAGGAATATAAAGACGTTGTAGCGGCGATGGATTACGTCAGTAAAAATGATGATTTGAAGAACGCCGGTATCGGATTTGTCAGTTTCTGCATGGGGGCTAATTCCACGATCATTGCAATGAGCAAAAATCCGGAAGCCTTTGGAAACGTGAAGTGCCTTTTTGCGGTGCAGCCGATTTCGATGGCAGTTTTTGTGCGTACTTACATCGGAACATTTATTACACCGTTCGGCGCAAGACTGTTAATGCCGATGGTGAATAGATTTGTAAATTTGCAAACCGGTTTTGGGCTGGATAAAATGTCGCCGTTAGAATACGCCAAGGATTTAAAGGCGCCGACACTGTATGTCCAGGCTAGAAACGACCCATGGACAGAATTAAGCGATATTGAAGAATTTTATAAGGGAACACCGGATAACCCGAAAGAGTTCTTCTGGATCGAAGATACAAAGCACCGGTTTGAATCCTATAACTATTTTGCCGACAAACCAAAGAAAATGCTGAAATGGTTGAATAAATGGGTTTAGTGCCGGCTTCGTTTTAGCTGATAAAAATACTAAAAATGAGCAGGGCACTTAATCTTGCCGTTCTCGTCAACGAAGAGCTTGGGGTTTTTCTTAATAACTTGCTCGACATCGCGGGTAGTCATCCGTACGTTGAATCTCTTATTAACTGCTTCACCGATCTGTAAAAGAAACAGGCCGTCTTTATTTTCATAAACGATTTCTACAACCATGTCCCTGGTATCCATTGAGACTTCACCTCGTTGTCATGTATATTGATGCTTATAATCTTATTTTACATCGGTTTTTCCTCGCCGCAAGTAGCAGAGATGGTAAATTCAAATTTCTTACTTAATTATTCTGATACCAGTTTTGAGTCATATTTATTGAACGCAGAGAGGTTTGGGAAACAAATACTTCGGCTGCCGGAGAGTAGTCCCAGGGTACGAGAAACTCATTGGATATCTGAAATCCCCAATCAATGTCGAATCAGATAACTGAGAGAACCTCCGGTTGTCGTCACACTACGGAAAGAAATAACGATATACCCGAGGAACCAAACGTCAGTATGGGTACATAAATCAATGTGGGCCGAGGTATCTCCCTGATTTAAAATGCCGCTTGACCAGGTAATATATTGTGCAGGGTTTGCGGTCGGATCAATTCCGAACGTATCCAGATCAATGCCATCGTAGGTATTTAAACCATAAGATGTACTGTTGAAAGCATTATCTGGATCGGTCTTTGTATTTTCATTGTTATTTGGGCTGTATCCGTCATTATAGGAAGTGGATGTGCCCTCCCACAACTTTGTCCCATTCAACATTAAATAGTCACCGCCAAACCACGTATCACCTTCGCCAACAAAGGTTGTTATCTTACCTGCATTTACTTCATCGCCAACCGTCACGTTAGCGGCGGCGCCCGAACCACCGCCACCGGTAAATGTTACTGATGGGGTAGAGGTATAGCCCGACCCATCATTTATCATAACAACCCCTGTTACCTGTTGACTTGATACTAAAGCCATAGCGGCAGCTCCAGTGCCTCCACCACCGGTGAACGTGATCGTCGGAATCGAAGTATAACCCGATCCGTGGCTAGTCAGAGAAAAACTGGTAATTGCCCCGGTTATCTGCGGGGGAACAATAAAACCTGAGATAGATCCACCGGGTTGTCCATCATTGTCAAAATCAACATTTATTGGGGCTATTATTGCGGTAGCACTGGCAAATGAACCCCCACCACCGCTAAAAGAAATCGACGGCGCGGTGGTATAGCCGGAACCGCCGTTAGTAAGAGTAATATTGGTTATGTGACCTCCGGACACGGTTGCAGTAGCCTGGGCACCGCTTCCATTACCGTTAAAATTGACCGACGGAGCTGAAGTATAACCCGAACCGCCACTGATCAAATTAATACTGGTAACAGATAAATTTTGACCTGAACCGGTAAACGTATCATAAAGATATAGCTGGTGCCCCAATGTGTCCGGGCTTTGGTAAACAATGACGATCGACCAAGCTGCAAAAGCGACCTGGACCGCCGGAGATGAATCAACAGTAATGTCACCGACCCAATATATGCCATAGCCTGGATAATTGGTGGCCGGCGCAGTGGGTGGCTGGCTGTAAGCTTGCACCAGCTTCGTAACATCACAATAAGATTCGTAGGCATATCCCCAAGGAACCGTTTGGTTTTGAAAATTTTGGACGACCTGGCACTTGGTGGCATTTAATTTTTGACTACCCTTTTGAGGGTTGCCGGATGAATCAAGATAAACCTGTTGTGCGCCGCCTCCCTGGTTATTATCAATTTTAAAAATAGCATCAGTATCCGGGGCCATCGTGGCGATGGAAATGTTATCAATATTAGCGTAATTTCCCCCACCGCTGAAGCCAACTAATACAAATCTGATATTAAAGCTAGAGCTAAGATACTGCAAGGGGACAGGATAAGTAAAGAGAACTGACGAAGAGCCGATGTTCCCGCGAAAAGCCTGAATCGGGCCATTCCAGTTTGTTCCATCATAGATATAAAAATCAAGACCATCGGACGATGAGACCGGGGTCAAGTAGTCGACCGTAATGCTGACATCCGACACAACCATATTTTGCGCCGCATTGACTCCGAAAAATTGCAGCGCATTGACATCGGCTACTTGCCAGGCCGCAGATGTGGCGGGATTAATAGTATAGTCATAAGAATAGTTGGAGAAAGAACTCCCGGGTGTTACACCCGGATCGGTTGAATTATACAGAGTCCCGCTAACTTTAAGACCGGCATGCACATTGCCGGTCGCGATTCCGGGTTTCAAAGCGATAAGTTTGCCGCAGTTGATAGCCGAAGTGGCCAAAGTTGATTTTCTTGCCAAAGTATTGCCAGCCGCGGCCATGGCAAAATCGGCGACAATTAATTGATTATAATTCGCGCTATTGGGTCCATCTACCCGTTCAGTTGGCGTAGGGGTGCCAGTATAAGTACCCGAGGCAGTATTAATCTGCGGACTGCCAATTTCGATCACCATATCACCGGCTATAGTAGTGGTGATACCCGCAGTCGAAAAATTTTCATTAGCGTTAGCGGGTGTGGTAGCAACCGTTGTGCCAATAACATCCGAGGGGTCACCGCTGGTTACGCATCCCCGATATGCCACAATAACTGCATCGATATAACTACCGAAACTGCTGTGTGAAACTGTTGGAGCAGTTTCGCTGGATGTCGCCCTTTTCCAGAACACGCTAAACTGCAGTTTTGTACCGTTAGATTTACCGGACTCCCAGGCTGCCCAGCCAGACGGGTTGGTAATGGTGGCAGAATTATTATCGTGAGAAGAGACTACGCAGATCAAAATGTCGTTCGCTGCCCATCCGGAAGGCAGCCCAGGCGAGACAGAGTTATTAGCAGCGCTTGCAATTGCCCCTGCTCCTACACAAGTGATGGTGTTAGTGCCGGCTTTTGTGGTGTAATTTACACTGACATCAGAAATAGTCGAACCGGCAGGCACTGAAAAAGGTGAAAACCCAAAATAAGCGGATCCGCCACCGGCGGCCGTCTGCGTAATATATGTGGATGTGTTGCTGTCATTAACCTGACTAAATCTATTTGCGCCGGTCGAAGTCCACGTCAGGTTCGTGGAGTCTGCTGTATCATCCCAGCCAGGTAACGCGGACTGATTGGTGTTTCCACTGCCCTGGGTAACCCACTGGTTCCATGAAAGATTAACCATCGGCGATGTTGCGGTCTTATAACTGCTTAGATTGAGTGGGGAGTTTTTCGTGATAGTTGTTCCAGTATGACTGACATCATAGTGCCCCTGAAAACTGCTGCTACCTAAACTCCAGGCAGTGCCATTGGTCCAATTGCCGAAACTTGTGCAGCTATCGGAAAAGAGGGAAGTGCCGTTACTGGATCTCCAGGCTGACCAGTAAAGAAAGGCTCCGGTAACCTGGGCATTGGAAGGAATATTTGCGCTGGTTACCGTTGCGGAACTTGGATCATGCGATACGGTCCGATTTAAACTGCCGGAGGAGGCGGATAAATTAGAGTTACCGGTTGCATAATAATCACCGCCAATAGCTGATGCCAGCTGCCGCTGCTCAGATTTACCGATAAAACTCTCAACCGTGGTGCTCCCTGCAGTTGAAACAATTTTAAAAATTCTGTTATCCGCATCCCAGCTAACAGGTATTCCTGTCAGTCCGGTCGGTACTACCCAGGAAACCGCTTGGGGTTGAGCATTAGGCTGACCGGACGGAGGTTTGAAATAAAAATATACATCCATAACTTGCGGGTCTGTTCCTGTAAGAGGGGGATTCGGGAAAGAGGCAAAAACAGGATTTGAGAAGGTCCAGATTGTTACGGTATTACCTTGACTAGGAGATGTTGCCGGGAATGCCTGGTAGGGACTAGATAATCCTTCAAAACTGCTATTGTAAGTGCCGTCAGAAAAGTAGGTAAAACCCGGAGGCAGCCACACGCCAATACTACTAACCAGCATTGTTTGGCCGGAAACAGGATAATCAGTGATTTTTATGTCATATTTTGATATGGTATTGCTGCCATCAATAATTCCAGTCTGGACAGTGGATCCGCTTACCACCAATTGCCCCCCATTGATAATGCTGCTGGCAGCGGCAATGCTCGGCATCGAAACATTGCTGACCATCCAGTCATTTTGAATAGTTACATTCACATTTTGTCCGTTTACATTCGTAACGCTTGGATCAGTATACACAGTCGAATAATCATAGGGACTGTACGCGGATGGAGATGTAAAATTCAGTATATGATCATATTTTACCTGCCATATGGCATCCTGTATCCCGGCATCAGCCGCGTATAACTGATTGGTTTTATTCAAAGAGAGAGAACCGCTCTTGCTTCCCGTGCTGATAAATCCGAGCAATGAAACAATAAGCAGACTGCCTACAGCTATCATTGCCAGAACTAAAATCAAAGCCTGACCTTTTTCACCTTTTTTCTTTGTCAGTAATTTAAACATAATTCACCTCGTCACTGGGCCGGTCTGGGAACAATTTGAAAGGTTCTGATTTCTGATATTTGTGACCTGCCGGTTCCTACGGTTGCTTTTAACACTGCGATACTTAGTACCCTGGTACTTGTATTCCAATTACCTGACAAGTCTCCGCCGGTATTATTATTGATAATATTAGTCGCCACTAACGATGTCCCTGAAAGCACCCCGTCAATTAACGTGGTCTTCTGTAAAGCGCCATTTGTTAAAGAATAAGTAATTTGGTATAGATGAGTGTCCCATGTCATCCATTGGAACATTATTTGATCTCCAGTTGAAAGGTCAAAACTAATTAATGTAGTTGCAGGCGGGGAAATATCCAATGGTTTGGCCACACCTGTGTTATATTCCGGAATGACCTGTTGAGCCTGTTGAGCATCGCGGCTAAAAGTTTGAACGGCGTTTTGTACCTGTATAACAGCTATTTGATGATTGGAGCTCGAGCTGTTGACACGGATTATCTGGGATATTCCGGAAGTCGCCGCTGCGGCAATAATAGTGGTCATAGCAATGGCAATTAACATTTCTATTAATGTAAAACCTTGCTGAATGCGCATAGTAATTCTAAATTTATTTGGTTTCATCAATTCACCTTAAAGTCGATTAATGGGGGATGAGTCAGACTCCCGGGTCCCGTGACGGTAATAATAATTTCCTGTAAGTAACTATCACGCGGCGGCGTCAGGTTCGGACCACTAATAACGTTAATAGAAATTGAATATGCGCTTTGAGCAGAGGGGATGGGCGCCGCGGTGTACACGCTAGTTCCCGAACCGGCAATAAATGTTTGCTGTTTGACAAATTCCATTTGCGTCTCAGCCAGATTCTTGGCTGTTTCGCTCGAATCATTTACAAACAGAACTCTGGATGCTGTAATCAAGCCAACAAGTATGCCTGTTGCAACAATAGTTAAAAGTACTGAAGCGATTAATACTTCAACGAGGGTGAAGCCTGCGTCTGTTTTGAATGCCGTGGTATTATGGCTATGTTTTAGAACAGCGATCAGTTTCGACAACGGCCGCAATACCGGTAATCGGATTTTCCTTTTTATAGGTGCTTTGTTTTTCGTCATAGCACTTTCCTGAGTATTAATAGAGTTAATTAAAACTTCTTCTATGCTTTTGGTATATCTTAATTATACCTAAAAGTCAAGTTACATTGCTCAGTTGTCATACTATCAAGTTTCAGGGGGAGAGGGAAGTAAAACAGCGATAATCCGTTATTATCTACGTATGACTAAAAGTTAGGGTTCGGAAGTCCGACCTGGCAGAATTTCTCTCACGGCACGGCTCCTGTCCAGGTGGTGCCGCATTGGCAGATCTGCATGAATTTCATAATGATTACATCGACCTATTTTCTTGCGGGTAATGTAGCCTTCGTTTTCAAGATCTTTCAAAATCATAAAAACTACTCTTTGTGTTATACCGATCTCTCGCGACATTGTTTCTGCGATGCACTGCTGATGCGTTGCAACATATTCAAATACCCGTGCGTGATTTGAGAGAAATGTCCATCGGTTATTCATGTTTCGTCAATTCCTTATAGGCTATTACAAATACTGCGAAATAAACACTGAAATCAATTTCCTAAATCAATAGTTACACCTTATNNGTTACTTGGCGGTTTTCGAATTGACATGTAAATTCTTTGTAATTTGGAGCATATTTTATTCTTCCTGTACCGCTGATCGAATACACAATTATGGCTGCCCAAAACCCCTGCCTTATCACAGGAAGGACTAAACACTCAATAATAGAAACATAGTTAATCAATTTGCCATTTTCACAGAGCGGTCCGAAGTTCAATAGTTCCATTAGACATAATGAATGCCCGCTATAA